>CAZZEC010000007.1:39128-74904 GCA_964652565.1 uncultured Bacteroidia bacterium | reverse complement strand
TTAATTATGATTAAAATATTTATATATTGAATAAACTTAAGCTGCTGACTAGCAGCTGTTAATGATTTTAGTGCGTTTGCCCTGCTTGTTTTCTAAAACTAACATATGGAAGTTCAACCCAACGAAATTTCAGCTGAATCTTCACTAGCAGCAAAGCAGTCTATTTGGAAATCCCTGTTAGATGCAATACGTGGCACAGATGCTGATTACACTAAAATAGATCTGAAGAAGGCTATTTTTCTACTAGCAGTACCAATGATTCTGGAATTGGTCATGGAATCTACATTTGCTGTGGTAGATATCTTTTTTGTGGGTCGATTAGGTTCATCTGCCATTGCTACAGTGGGCCTTACTGAGACGTATTTGTTTTTATTGTACTCAGTAGCCATAGGTTTGGCTACGGCAGTGACGGCTATTATCGCAAGGCGAGTCGGCGAAAAAGATAAAGAAGGAGCAGAAACTGCCGCGATTCAATCTATTCTTATCGGAGTATTGGTATCGCTCCCATTTGCTGCAGCAGGTATTTTCTTTGCCAAGGATCTTCTTATCCTTATGGGTGCTGATCAATGGAGTATTGAGAAAGGATTTGGATATACCCAGTGGATGCTGGGTGGGAACATGGTGATTATGCTGATTTTCATCATAAATGCCATATTCCGGGGAGCAGGAGATGCTGCTATTGCCATGAGAGTACTGTGGATTTCGAATACAATTAATATCATTTTAGATCCTTTACTTATTTTTGGTTGGGGTCCTATTCCTGCATTAGGGATTGAAGGAGCCGCCATTGCCACAACTACAGGAAGAGGCATAGGCGTAGCAGTACAACTTTGGTTATTGGCAAAAGGAGGAAAGCATATTCAGGCAAGACTCTCACAGCTGCGATTTCATGCTGAAACCATGATAAAAATCATTAAAACTTCCCTGGGAGGCGTGGGACAGATGATCGTAGCCATGACGTCTTGGATATTTTTGATGCGCATATTGGCAGATATTGGAAGCGATGCTGTCGCAGGAGCAACAATTACCGTACGAATTATCATGTTTACTTTAATGCCCGCATGGGGATTGTCAAATGCTGCCGCAACACTGGTGGGCCAGAATCTGGGAGCCGGAAATCCAGATCGTGCAGAATCTTCAGTTTTGAAAATAGGATTATATAATATGATATTCTTAGTAGGAGTATCTCTCATTTATTTTTTCTACAATCAATCATTGGTAGGCATATTTACCGACGATCAGCGGGTAATTGAAATAGGAAGTGAGTGGCTTCGAATATTATCGTATTCATACTTTATCTATGGTTGGTGGATGGTATCTGTACAGGCCTTTAATGGATCAGGGGATACAAGAACTCCTACGCTTATTAATATTTTCTTTTTCTGGCTCATTCAAATCCCCTTAGCTTATCTTTTGGCTATAATCTGGGATTGGAATTATTCAGGAGTATTCTGGGCAGTGTTCATCTCTGAAACGGCTGTAGGTTTGTTTACTGTATGGCTTTTCAAGAGAGGGAAATGGAAAAAAGCTAACATTTAATCTTCTATTTTTCACCGTTCAATTTTCTGGAACCCATTAAATTGGGTTCTGGCATATCACGCTCCAACAACCAAAATACTGTTCTATTCAACATGCTTTTAAATGCCTCTTGTTCAAAATCTTTCCAATGACCCAGAGAAGTATAAAATATCTTTGAATCTTGATAATTGCGATACCAGGATACAGCTTGCGCTTCCTGTCCATCAATTTTTCCTGTCATAAGTACTTCAGCATCTTCAGATACTGGACCGGTTTTATACAACCATGATGTAGTCTTGTATCCATCTATACCGCCTTGCACTATGGGGTGTGAAGAATTTTCCGAATTTACAGTTATAATAGATTCCGGAGCGCCGTGTCCAAAATGTCCATGATAATTTCCCCCTAATACTTCCTGATCAAAAAAAGGCCAATCTACATATCCATCGGGAATATCAGTTCTAGCATCAAATGCATGACTACTCGTTCTGATAGCTAACAAAGGCTTTCCTTCGCTCAGATACTCCTTGATATAATTCATCTGCGCTTTGGGAAGTGCCCTTCGGCGTACATACAAAACGGCTAAATCACTATGTGTTAGTTCTTCTAATCCAGCAATGTAATGTCTTTCTTTTCCATCTGCGTTGGATATTCCCACCGCATAATCTATGGCAAGATCGTAGGTGATTTGCAATTCATTCCCCCATTGAGGTAATGTCTCCTCAGCCCTGTACTCGTCTTCTGCATGAATAAGTAATACTCTAGGTCTTTGATCCTCGGAAAAGCGAAAGGCAGGTTTACCAGTAAACACGGTCGAAGTAACCGTGGGACAAATATATTTTTCTATATGCTCTACAATGAGATCCGTTCCTGTAAAGTGATTTACATATGGCCAACTCTCCGGATTGTACATAGTATCAGTAAGATCTCGCATGAGTACCACGTTCTTTCCATATTTTGCCATATTTCTCAAGCCAAATGGCCTGCCTAACACACACATATTTGTATGAACCCCCAACAATATTACATTCTCAATACCCTTAGATTCCAATAGGTTCCATATTTCTGTTCCAGAGTTTGAGATAGCATCATCATCGAAAATATCTATCGTTTCAATTTGTTTTTCCCATGCAGTATATGATTCACAGTCTCCACAATCACATCCTCCATCTGTCTGATCAATGGGATAGACTTCCTCTTCCTCCGGGTTAATCCAATCACACCAGGATTGAATATCCTCGGGTTGGTTACTGGCTTCAGGCGCTTGCTGTGCTCGTTCTCTGGCTGGATGTTCTTCATAATAGTCAACTACATCACTTGGAGCATGTATAATGAAAACTCCTTTATCTCTTGCTAATGAAACAACCTCATTCATATATGGAGCAAGTTCTGCCACACGTTTTGTAGCACTTTCACACCAGTGCTTATCCCACATATCACAAATGATGATGGCCGTTTGAGATGCATCCCACCTTTCGATCTGATTAATCATCTGTTTAGGACCCGCAGGACGATTTTTCACCCTGCTGCGAAGATCTACCTGGAGTACCTCAGATTGTGCAGAACAAATGGTAAATGATGCCAAGCAAATACAAATAACTGTTAGAAGAGTCTTATCCATATATATTAATTCAATGTTCAGGGCAAACGCACTAAAATTATTAATAGCTACTAATCAGAAGCTTACATTGATCCAATGCATAAATATTTTAATCACAACCAATTAATAATGAATTATTTATGAAATTTGGTGCGTTCACCTTATTCAATGTTCCTATGGTTGTTTTATCAGCTTTTTTGTAACTATATTTAATTTAGTAATAAGTTTTCACAAAACGAATATACTATGCTACTACCTCGCTTGCTGTTCTTTATAGCTTGTATTATTACAAGTACTACATTATCAGCCACTGATTTCTATGTTTATTACCTCGGCGGGCAATCCAACATGGATGGATATGGATATATTAACGAATTGCCTGATTCTTTGAATAGGGAACTACCAGACATCATGATTTTTCACGGTAATCCAGCACCCGATGATCAAGTAGAACCTGATGGAAGGGGTATTTGGTCTTCTTTGAGACCAGGGCATGGCGTAGGTTTTACTTCGGATGGTAATACAAATACTTATTCAGAAAGATTTGGACTTGAAATCACGTTTGCTCGTCAACTTCAACATATTTACCCTGATAGACAAATCGCAATTATTAAATATTCAAGAGGGGGAACTTCTATAGATTGTGAAGCTGCTGGAAGATTTGGGTGTTGGGACCCGGATTTTGAAGGCAAAACGGGCATCAATCAATACGACCATTTTCTGGCCACCCTTCGCTATGCAATGTCAGTAAAAGACATAGATGGGGATGGAGAAAAGGATCGACTCATTCCTGCTGGAATATTGTGGATGCAAGGAGAAAGTGATGCCGCCCATACAGAAGAGATTGCCATGAGGTATTATGATCACCTAAAACGACTGATGGATCTCATTCGTGCAGCATTGCATACAGATGACCTCCCAGTTGTTATTGGAAAGATCTCAGACTCATGGAATGATGATGAAGATCAGAAAGTGTGGGATCATGGTGAACTTGTTCAATATGCAGAGGAGAAATATTGCCGTACAGATCCTCGTGCGGCTATCGTGAAAAGCACCAGATACTATCAATATTCTGACCCTTGGCATTACGATAGCAAAGGCTATATAGATCTCGGGAGAAAATTTGCAGAAGCCATACAATCTTTAGATTGAGGAGAGACCACGGACGACGGACGATAGCTAGACGACGGACGACGGACGATAGCTAGACCACGGACGACGGACGATAGCTAGACCACGGACGACAGACGATGGACGACAATACAACAATTCATTAATACAACAATTCATTAATACAACAATTTATCAATTCTTCAATTCACTAATTCCACAATGACCACAATATCTCAAAGTATACTAAAACAATTTGATCTTACTGGGCATACCGCATGTATCACAGGGGGAAATCGAGGTCTGGGCTTTGAAATGGGTAAAGCTTTGGCTGAAGCCGGAGCAAATATCGTGATCGCTTCCAGAGATGAACAACGCAATAAAGAAGCCCAATCTTATATTTCTCAGCAGTATGATTCAACTTGCTTAGCAATAACTTGCGACGTAACAAATGAAGAGTCAGTCAAAAATGCGATAGATTTAAGTCTGAATCAATTTGGAAAAATTGATATCCTCATAAATTCTGCAGGCATTAATATTCGGGGTTCTATCGAAGCGTTGACGTTAGCTGAATTTAGTAAGGTCCAGGAGGTAAACGTAACAGGTTCATGGCTGGTAAGTAAGTATGTTGTCCCAGGCATGAAAAAACATCGATATGGAAGAATTATACATATTGGGTCGATCCTTTCAGTGATTGCTATTCCAGATCGTACTCCTTACGCTACGAGTAAAGGAGCCATACTTCAATTGAATAGAGCGATGGCTATAGAACTTGCTCGAGAAGGTGTGAATGTAAATGCAATATTACCGGGACCATTTGCCACCGAGATGAACCTTTCACTCACTCAAGATCCCGAAAAGTATGAAGCCTTTGTATCAAAGATACCTATGGGTAGATGGGGAGAATTACATGAAATAGGTGCCCTGGCCTTATTTTTATCCAGTCCTGCAGCTAGTTACATTACGGGAAGTGCATTTACCATAGATGGGGGTTGGACCGCACAGTAACGATGCTATTTATAATTATAATACAATATTTGAATGGTTCACCAAAAGCCAGTAACTTGTAAGAAGGACTTTTACCTTTTATAGTATGAAATATATACCGTTAAGTAGATTCTTCATCCTCTTATTGATTATCACATCATGTGACGACTCTCTACAGAATTTTGGTGGATTCCCAAGTGCAGGGCACATTCAACCCCAAATTGAAGGCTTTGAAGTTCAACAGATATTAAAGGGCGAAGGAGAATTCCTATCCATTTGTACTGATCCTCAAGGGCGGCTCTTAATATCTCCCAGAAGAGGAAATTTGCACCGGGTAGATGTAATAAATAATGGCAAAGGAACCATCAATATAGATACACTGGATGTAGGTGTCGAAGATTGCCAGGGGCTATTATATGCCTATGGCAATTTGTATATGATGGGGTCAGGTCCCAATGATACAAGAGGAGTATTTCGCCTCAAAGATCTTAATGGAATGGGTGATTTTGGAGACCCCATCTTAATGAAAGAATTTTCTCGTAATGGAGATCACTCAGGCCATACACTGACATTGGGTCCCGATGGCATGATTTATTTTCTCACGGGTAATAGTAACCCTGCACCTAAAGGAGATAATATTTCCTTTGTCAACAATAGATGGTATCAGGATCGTCTTGCCCCCATTGAAAGCGCTTACGGAACCAATCAATTACCTCCAGGTGGGTATGTGATGAGAACAGACTCACTCGGAGAACATTGGGAATTTTTTGCTTATGGTCTTCGAAACCCCTATGACATGTGCTTTAGCCCTGAGGGAGAATTATTTACTTTTGATTCAGATAATGAATGGGATGTAAATATGCCTTGGTATCGTCCTATTAGAGTTAATCATCTGGTATCTGGTGGAGATTATGCGTGGCGGCAAAGTACTGCAAAGAGATTTGATTACTATCCAGATGTATGGCCCTCAATCGTTGATCTAAAGAGAGGTTCTCCTACTGCTACCTGCTTTGGAACTGGCAGCATCTTTCCAGCACCTTACCAACAATCTCTGTTACTGGGCGACTGGTCATATGGAAAAATATATGCCCTCCACCTTACACCCGAAGGTGCCAGTTATTCGGGAGAATACGAAACACTCATAAGCGGTCAACCGCTGAATATTACGGACATGATTGTGGGTAAAGATGGTGCTATATATTTCACTACAGGAGGGAATGGGACCGATACAGGACTATTTAGAATTATATACAATGGGGATAACACACCCAAACATAGCATGCCCGAAGATCAATCTCAGGAACTCCGAACATTGAGAAAAGAATTAGAAGGCTGGCATTTTTCTGATGACCCTGAAGGGTTGGCAATAGCCATTAAACATATGGGTCATCCCGATCGGTTTATTAGAAATGCTGCAAGAGTAATCCTGGAAAGACATGATCCTCAGTTGTGGAGTAGTTCATTAGAAAATGATCTTGAATTTGATGCGCATATTCAATTATTATTGGCGTTGATCCGCACAGATGAGGATAACGAGTATCAGGATATAATAGATACACATTTGTCAACTTTCAATCTTACTCAACTCAAAGAACAAGAACTACTCGCTATTATCAGATTGTATGAACTTAGTTTTACCAGAAATCCACATGTTGATAAATCGAGCATCCAATCAGCTTATGATCAGTTAATACAGATTTATCCCTCTGATTATGATACAGTAAATAAAGAGGCAAGTCATGTATTGGGTTACATATGCAGTAAACGTATTGACAATCAATACTTTATTTCAACAACCCTAGAACTAATAGAGACGACCAAAAATACAGCCCTTTTTATTCACTACTTGGGGACACTCAGAAACATTGATCAAGGGTGGAAAAACGATCAAATAGCTGCCTATCAATACTGGTTGGATTACGCACAAGAAAATCTCTCCGGGGGATCACTTTTCTCTCATTATTTAGGAGCTTATGAAAAGGAATTTAAGCAATCCATGGGCAATAAAAGGACGCTTGCATTAAGAAACCAGACTCCAGCTCCATTAGACCCCCAAAATCAAGGACCTGTCCCTCCCAGGCCTAAAACTTATGCTTCTACTTTTGCTGCTTCGCAGGGAATTATTCAAGACTGGCAGATCCAAGACCTCAATACTTCCCTGGAATTAGTAACTAGTCCAAGATTATATGTAGAAAGAGATTTTAATAGAGGTAAGCAAATGTTCAAGAAAGGGCTTTGTCTAAGTTGTCATTACATGCATGATCAAGGGGGAAATATTGGACCAGATCTTACAACTGCAGGAAATAGCTTTGGAGTTGAAGAGTTACTCACAGCTATTGTAGAACCTTCCAAAGATATTAGTTCCAGGTTCCAATCGACCCAATTTACGCTCAAAGATGGCCAAATAATACATGGAAGAGTGATTAGTGAAAATGATGAAAACCTTGTGGTCCAGATTGGAGGAGATATCAATCAAACCCAGGAAATATTTAAGAATGACATTTCTTCTCAGGAAACCTCTCAAATATCCGCCATGCCTAAAGGGTTGTTAAACACCATGAATAAGGAAGAGGTACTAGACTTGCTTTACTACATTTCTGAGGTAGCGAGAAAAAGTAAATCTGGGTTAACCGCTGAAATTCACGAAGATCAAACCATATTTGAGCAGGGAGACTCTACACTTGTAGAAATTATTGACTATTCAGGACAAGGAGATATCTTTTATACATTGGATGGCACAGAACCTACTGAAAAGTCTATGAAATATGAAAAGCCTTTCTTTTTACGCGAAAGTAGTCTTATTAAAGCAGTTTCTATATATGAAGAAATCCAAAGTGATGTTCAAGTTCGTTCTGTACACGCCGTAAATAAAGAGACAAATGGATTGAAATGGAGTCTTTATCGAAACAGAGATCCCGAACTACCAGAAAATATTGATACTGAACCGGATGACACAGGGATAGGCTACAGAATTAACGTCAATAATATTGCAGAAGCTGAGAATAAGTTTCTCCTACATTTTGATGGTTATATCCAGGTAAATGAACCCGGAACCTATCAATTTTATTCCCTCCAAGATGACTTTATTCGATTATATATCGATGATCAATTAGTACTGGAAAGTTTGCGGAGATGGTTTGATGGAGAGCAAAATGGGGAAATAGACCTTACAAAAGGCAGGCACAAGATTAGCGTTGAATACTATGATCATTTGTCTACGGAATACATAGAAGTACTATGGGAAGGGCCAGGAATACCCAAACAAGAGATACCGGGACACGTATTGTTCCAAACCCAAAACTAATTTTTAATACATCACTGGGTAGTAATGGAAATAATAAGCTATCTACCCTTTTGAAATGTTACAATCACTAATTTACCTAATATTGCTACTATGAAACGGATATATCATAAGAGCATCCATGGTATTGTACTACTATGCATGATATGCCCATGGCTACAAGTTCTAGCCCAATCAGAAGAGAAAAAGGATAAGGGATTACCCCTTGAAACAGATCGATCTTTTACCCTGGAAACAGAAGAAGGGACATGGATTTCACTAGATGTAAGCCCCGATGGTAAACACATAGCATTTGATTTGTTGGGAGACATCTATTTGCTTCCTGTAGAAGGGGGCAAAGCAAAAAGAATCACTAAAGATTTAGCATTTGATACACATCCCAAGTTTAGTCCCGATGGTACACATATCGCATTTACTTCAGACCGTGACGGAAATGAGAACATTTGGATCATGGAAGTAGCGTCTGGAGATTCTACTCAGATCACCAAAGAAAAGACCGATTATATGCAATCAGCAGAATGGACTCCAGATGGTAATTATTTAGTGGTATCTAAAGGAAGAAGAAACCTTAAATTGTATATGTATCACAAAGAAGGTGGCAGCGGGGTACAATTGATCAAAAAGCCAGAAGCACATAAGTTTATAGAACCTTCCTTTGGTCCTGATGAGCGATATATATGGCTCTCAAGAAGAAATGGAGACTGGCAATACAATGCTCAACTCCCTCAGTACCAATTAGCCACATATGATAGAGAGACGGGCGAGATTATAACTAAAACCAATAGATATGGATCAGCCTTTGCTCCCACACTATCCCCAGATGGAAAATGGCTGGTATACGGCACTCGATACAATACGGAAACAGGTCTGATCAAACGAAATCTGGAAACTGGAGAAGAATCCTGGCTCGCTTATCCAGTGCAGCGAGATGAACAGGAATCAAGGGCTCGATTAGGTGTATATCCTGCTATGTCATTTACCCCTGATAGTAAGCATCTCATTGCTTCATTTGGAGGGAAGATTCATCGTATTGCCATGGATGGGAGTCCTTCAGAAGTGATTCCATTTAGCATTGAGGAAGATATCCAGTTAGGGCCAGAAGTGAGGTTTACCTTTCCTATTTCTGATACCAGTCATTTTAAGGTAAATCAGATCCGAGATGTTGCCGTATCACCACAAGGTACACATCTCACATTTACTGCGCTTAATAAGCTATACGTGATGGAGTATCCCAACGGTACCCCTCGTAGACTTACCAACTCTGAATTTACAGAAGCAATGCCCACGTGGTCTCCCGATGGTCAATATATAGCTTTCACAACCTGGGAAGGAGACCAGGGAAATATTTACAAAATATCTCTAGATAGTACTGCCACTCCAGAAAGATTGACTCCAGCAGGAGGGATATACAAACATCTTTCATGGGATAGCAATACCAACCGAATTGCGTTCATCATGGGGCCTTCACAGTCTTACAAGGATGCTTTCAGTCCTTTTGCTTTTGGTTCACAAGCCTTTATTGCATGGGTGTCTGGAAACGGAGGAGAAATTACCCAGGTAAAAGAATCAGGGGACAGAGACTATCCCCATTTTGTCAAAGAGAAAGAGCTGATATTCATGTACCACAATGAAAAAGGGCTAATTTCTATGCGCTGGGATGGAACCGACGAAAAAGCCCATGTAACAATTACGGGTGTCACTACTTTCCCCTCTTTAAATCCGGCAGAACAACACGAACATCACAGTCATATGGGTATGCTTATGCCCTCGATGCAAGAACCTAAACCCAAACCTTCGACTGCATCTATGATCCTTATGGCACCTGAAGGCGATAAAGCATTGGCGAAGATCAATAATGAGATCTACATCGTAACTGTTCCCTATGTTGGAAAAGAAACTCCATCGATTAATGTTGCCAAACCCGACAATGCAGCATTTCCTTCCATGAAGCTTACAGAACTGGGGGGAGAATTCCCTTCCTGGAGTGTAGATGCAGGTAAAGTATACTGGTCATTAGGGAATGCTTTTTTTGAATATGACATTGAAGAAGCTAAACGAGTAAAGAAAGAATTAGAAGAAAAGAAAAAAGCCGAAGCAAAAGACAAAGAGGATAAAAAGAAGAAGAAGAAAAATAAAGAGAAAGACGATAAAGACCAGGAAGATGAGGGGTATAAAGCTAAAGAGATAAGAGTGACAGTATGGACAGAAAATGATATTCCCCAAGGAAATATCCTACTGAAAAATGCCCGAATAATCACGATGAAAGGAGATGAAATTATTCAGAAAGGGGATATCTGGATTGAGAATGCAAGGATCAAAGCCGTAGGCGCTTCAGGCACCTTGGATATTCCTGAAGGCATAGAAGTAAAAGACCTCAGTGGAAAAACAATCGTTCCAGGTTTTGTGGATACGCATGCACATATGTGGCCCAACTGGGGTGTACACAAACAAGAAGTACCTGCTTACGCAGCTAACCTTGCGTATGGCGTGACTACCACTCGTGACCCCCAAACGGCTACTACGGATGTCCTGACGTATGGAGACATGGTCAAAGCAGGCATTACCTATGGTCCGCGAATCTATTCTACAGGACCCGGCGTAGGATTTTGGGCCTATCGAATTACCAGTCTGGATCACGCACGTAACGTTTTGAAGCAGTATTCTGAGTATTATAACACCAAAACGATAAAGATGTATATGGCAGGTAATCGCCAACATCGACAGTGGATCATACAAGCCGCCAAAGAACAAGGGCTTATGCCTACTACTGAAGGAGCATTGGATTTTAAACTCAATATGACGCAGGTATTAGATGCCTATCCAGGTCATGAACATGCATTCCCTATCTATCCACTGTATGATGATGTGTTGCAATTGATGGTGGAAACACAGGTAGCCTATACCCCTACCCTATTGGTAGCTTATGGAGGGCCTTGGGCTGAAAACTACTTTTATGCGAAAGAAAATGTACAAGGCGATGAAAAGCTTGCTCATTTTACGCCTAAATCTGAGCTGGATGCAAAATCCAGAAGGAGGCCGGGATGGTTTATGCCAGAAGAGCACATCTTTAGCAGACATGCAGAATTTGTTAAGGAGCTTGTAGAAGCAGGAGGTATCTCCGGTGTAGGATCTCACGGACAATTGCAAGGCTTGGGTTACCATTGGGAACTTTGGGCTATGCAAGCAGGAGGAATATCCAACCACAATGCGCTGAAAACTGCAACTATTTTAGGTGCAAAGGCTATCGGTCTTCATGAAGATTTAGGATCTATTGAAGCAGGAAAACTGGCTGATCTCGTGATCCTCAATGAAAACCCCTTGGATAATATCAGAAATACAAATACGGTTGAGTGGGTGATGAAAAATGGCCGTCTCTACGAAGGGGATACCTTAGATGAGATTTATCCCAGAGAACGTTCTGCCCCTGAATTTCAATGGAATGGAAATGTGCCTATGGGATTACCTGGGGTAATGAGTAATTCCACGAACAAATAAACATAACGGCTAATTTGAATGAAAATAGCAAGACTTATTGCCTCCATCATATTGGGCATTACTCTTCTTTGCTTGTACAGTAGTATGGTTTTGTATACTGGATTGGGAGGGAAAAAGCTAGGAATATTCACAAAACCAATATATAATTTCTCATATTTTCCAATTTGGATCAAAGGTGTATTAACCAGTAATGAATTTGTAGGTATCCCTCCTAGCTATATATACTATCCCAAACCGTTTGATGAGATCAATAGGCTAACATATAATTTATATATCACTAATGCATTTTGGGATACAAATAAGAATGGTTGGATTATTAAATTAATTAACCTACGTAATAATCAAGTGATTTACGAATGGTTTATTGATGAAGAAAAAGTGGATTTTTCTTATCATCGGCAATTCCCAAATTGCAAAGCCTCTCATGCATTACTTGCAAGTGAAAAATCTCTTATAGTCCATCTAGATTTTAGCCCGTACATGATGAAATTGGATTCTAACTCAAATATTGTATGGTTAAATAAATCACATGTATTTCACCATTCAACTAATTATGGGCCAAATGGAAATATATGGATTCCAGCAAGTGATATTGGGATTCACCCCTATCAGTTACCCATAAGTAGATATGTTAGAAACCTCAATAAAGATGTAATTGGATTCACTGAAGATTACATACTAAGTATAGACGCAGTTAATGGTAACATACTGTATCAAAAAGGGGTTGCAGAATTACTTATTGAAAATGATATGCAAGGTCTGATTTACGGGTTTAATTTTGATGATCCCATACATTTGAATGATATACAACCTGTATTTAATGACAGTAAATATTGGAAAAAAGGAGACTTATTTCTTAGTTGTAGAAATAGAAATGCCATACTTCACTTTCGACCTTCGACTAATAAGTTAATAAATGTTTTGTCGGGACCCTTTATCCAGCAGCATGATATTGATATAATAAATGACTCTTGTATCTCAATATTTAACAATAATACAATAAATGAATTTCAGTACCCAAAGAATACCGAAAAAGAAACTGAATTGACTGACTTACCGATTGACTCCTTAATATCCTCTCAAATTATAATTCATAATTTTAATAGTTTAAAATTTTCCAGATATTTACAGCCTATATTTGAGGAAGAAAATATTTTTACAGAGACTGATGGTTTAGTAGAATGGTTATCAAATGGAGATGTAGTTATTGAGTCTCAAGATGAAGGCAAATTATATGTTATTTCCTCACAAGGGAAAATTATCTACAAGAAGCAATTTAGAACTGAAATCAAAGAATATGTACATCTACTAACTTGGATACACGTATATGAAGATCTAAATATGTTATAATACTTTACAAAAATGGGATTTCATGTTCTCTTATACCTTGGTCCTGGGATAAGTGTAGGAGCAATTGCTCTGGTAATTATTATTTTCGCAATCATATTATTATCAATTGGAATAATCCTTTGGAGCACTTTTAAGAATATATGCAAGAGGGTTTTTAAAAAATGGAAGAATTAATTCATTATTCATTGGTATTCCTTGGGGCTTCCATTTTTTCTATGGGGTTAATTAACGTGAGAAGTATATTTTATAATCTTTCTCTCAATACTATAGCCACATTAGACATTATCCTCGCCAAAGATATTCTTGAGGAACAAAAACAAAATCAATTAATTCAACAAAATATAATATTGATTACCTCTTTATCGAAAGCTCTGATTTTGTTGTTGTTGATCTGTATAGCTTCATTATTCCCAATGCTGATATTTCTAAAATTTGATGTATCAAGCTTAATAAACTTAAAACTTAGTATCCCAATATTAATCTTAAGCTCAACATTGGGATCTATTTTACCTTTTATCATTTTCTCCTCGTTAAGAAAGCCAAATCTATACACAAAATCAGCAAAATTACTACATAATATTTCATTGAATCACTATAACTTATCAAAGCTTTTATTCAATGTTGAAAAAAGGATTTTCGCACAAAAACTATCTTCTCCAGATACTCGGTTTTTCATTGTATCAGGCCTTGCACGATCAGGTACTACTGCCCTCACTTCTTTATTGTATAATTTAGGAGAGTTCCATTCCCTTACATACGCTAATATGCCTTTTTTAATATCTCCTGGTCTTTGGAGGAAAATTTACCATCCCAAAAAAGGTAAACTCAAGGAAAGAAAACACCAAGATAAAATCTATATCCACTACAAATCTATTGAGGCTTTCGAGGAATTTTTTTTTAAAGTTTTCACAAATAATTCCTACATCACTGACAAATATTTATTAGAACATCACATTAATAGTTCTGTATTTAACGAATACATAAATTATCAAAAACTTATACGGTCTAGCAGAAACAATAAATCATTTTACCTGGCGAAAAATAACAATCTACTCCTTAGATTTAAATCTTTAACAGAACATTCAAAGGAATTTAGAGCCATATTCCTATTTAGAGAGCCTCATACACATGCTGTATCTTTATTAACTCAGCATCAACAGTTTTGTACTATCCAAAAAGAAGATGAATTTACAAGAACTTATATGAATTGGCTATGCCACCACGAATTTGGTCTTGATCACAAAGTATTCTTGTTTGATAAAGACAATTTCAACTCACAATACCCCTTGACATCTATTAATTATTGGGTAGAAATTTGGATATATTATTACGAATACTTACTGAATATTTTAATAGATGAACGATATCAAAATATCTTGCTTATTGATAATAATGACTTAGCAAATCATCCTAATGAACTTATTAAAGGGTTATTTAATTATTTAAATATTAATTTTTATATAAACCCTATCACTCCGTATATTCCGACCTCAAAAAATATATTAGACATCGATTCTGGTCTTAATCAGTATTCTATAGATATATACAACAAACTCTTTGACTACAAATTTAATTTTTCCGATTATGTGTAAATAACGTGAGTTTCCGGAAAAAATTCATTATTTCATTTACTCATCAAAAGAGGCTGTCTCAGAAGCTAGTTATTTCGAAAAGTTGTTAAAAATGCCTTAAATACTAGATTGAAAAAGAAAGAGAATTTATTAGTTTTAAAAAATTAGCGCAGCATTTTTAAAAACAGAAAAAAACTTGAAAGGGGAAGTCGACTTATGAGACTTCCCCTTTTAATGAAAATTACCTTTTTCTGTCATCCGTCGTCAGTCGTCAGTCGTCAGTCGTCAGTCGTCTAATCTACCCCTCAGACAACCTAACAGCTATCTTGTTCTCCCCTTCCTCAAAAATATATGCAGGCATGATCAGTTCAATTCGCTTGAGATTATCCAACCTTCTGTCTAATTTAAAAGGAGGTGGATCAAGCGATGCTACAGAAACTTTTATATCGGGGTGTGTGAGATTTTCCAGTTTCAAAGACTTACCATCCTGAGTAAGTAAAGCACCGGTTTCCGTTATATCTACTTCCGCCCGTGTAATCATTTGCCAGGTTACCACCTCTGTTTCATCAGAAGTTGTGAGAAAATCTTCTATCAATAAAGAGGTCGGACTATCTTTGACAAACCGACGTCTGGCACTTGTTAATTGCCCTTCAAAGGCAGGCGTCAAATCAAAGGTAGCCTCCGGTTGCTTCCCATCTTTGAAATCAGAGATCGTGGCAAGTCCATCTACTACGTGAAGTGCTCCATTGACAGTTAGCGTACTGTGACCGTAGTTATTTTTATTGAGTAGTTTCCAACGCTCAGCATTCTGAGATTTTCCCCACAATTGGAATCCCGTCTTTTCCAGATCGTGATAACTTTGATTTCCTGGATCTACTGACCATCTCACTCCATTTAATTCAAAAATAAAAGATCCACCATCCATATTTCCATGATTCACGGTCCCTCTTCCCCCTTTTCCTCCAAAATAATATTGATTGGGGTCATCCTCATCGTGGAAGATGACGATAGGATTGGCTCCTTCGCCTTTCCATGCTGTGGGAAGCTGAGAAGATTCCTTTTCTTCAAACTGAGAAATCCAGACTAGTCCAGCTCCTCCTACTCGAGATAACTCTCCCATTTCAGAAGGAGGCATCAAAAATCGTTCTTCCTCAAAGAAAGCTTTATTACCCGTTTTTGCGGCAAACCATGCCAGGGTAATGTCTCCATTTTCATTTCTTTTATCTCCACAATCTGCATAATTGTAATACATTCCAGTAGGTGCAATGCTTAACACACGGAATACCGCACTTTCTTTAAAAGCAGGGTAATTTTCTATGCCAAAATCTGTCCCAAATGCACTCTCTAGCATAGCAGAAGTTACCACGGAAAAACTCGTACCATATCCCCAATAGGTAGAGCCCTCTGGATAGGTGCCATCAGGTCCATATTCTACTAACGCATGTGGCATTCCTTCCAATGCACGATGAATAGTTTTGGATGCAAGCTCGGGATCATCTTCAGCAATAGTAATGGCTGCAGCAATCATCCCTCCATGGCATACCTGATTCCAGTTATTCGTACCAGTAACCCAACCTGTGTTTCCTTTGGGATTATAACTGGGTGTTATCCCTTTCTCAATCAATGCCTCTTTTGCCATTTCAATGGTAGATTTAGGCAAATCTCCTGCTGTCCAATCCAATGCCATAGCAACGGCCATAGACATTTCAGCTACATCCAGGTAATGAGAGGGATTCCAATCAGAGAAGTTGCATACAGCCAGCACCTCATCATTGATCCTATTGAGCACCTCTTTGTCCTTATCTACGAGATATACCATGCCAAGCATATTTACGCGGTACAGCATTTCTCTTGATACCCTCAACAACCTGCGGCCTATCTTAATTCGTTCCAATAAGGGTTCGTCCATGATGTCAGTAGCATTCAATTTGATCGCTTCGTACATGTTTTTTACTACCGGATCACTGGCCAATTTTTTCCTAAGATTTTTCTCTATATCTGCATTGACAACGAGTCTGGGCTGTTTCTTTCTCAGGTTTTTTTTCAAATAATCCACTGACATGGGATTATCCAATTTGGGAATCTCATCTTGTACTGGAGTAGGAGAATCTGTTATAGGTATGAACGAAAATCCGATCAAAGTAATCGTGAGTATACCTATTCCTATTAATAATCGTGGTATGAGTAGTTGTTTGTCCTTCATGTTGAGCAGTTATTTGTAATTTATAATTCAGATGTTAGTGATATGAAAAAGCTGTAGACTGTTGTCTACAGCTTAATCATCATTATGAGCATACATATAAAGAACGTACGTATGAATTACCAGCCGGGATTCTGCTGGATATTAGGATTTTGAGAAATAGCACTCAATGGAATCGGCCATAGATAGTGCTTGCTTTCATCAAATACCGGATTCTCCCAATCAGTACCTTTATATACATCTATATAAGGAATACCATCCACAAGTGAAGTCTGTATATTTGCATTTGGGTAGCGAGCTACTGCTGCGTCATCAAAGCGAATTCCCAGATCGGGTTGTTCAAGTTTTTTTCCTTGCTTCCAACGACGAAGATCTTCATAGCGCTGTCCCTCCATAAATAGCTCAACGCGTCTCTCACGACGGATCTCGACAATTAATGGAGATACTCCATCATTTGCATAACGTGGATCAACCGGTACATTGTCTAACATCAAAGGCGGCATAGCCACGCGGTCGCGAAGCAGGTTGATACTCATATCCAAATCTGCCTGAGTTATAGTACCGAGCTCAGCCATTGCTTCTGCATAAATGAGCAAGACTTCTCCGTATCTTAAAATGATTGCTGGAGTATCAGAAGTGTTATACGTAGCATGTGCAGTATTGACATCATATACCTTGATGATATGATATCCCGTATTGATGCGTTGTCCCCCTTCCATACCTACCAATCTGGGATAAGGACGGGTATCAAAGTTTCCATATCCATATACACTTACATCATCGGGATGTAATACTGTCTGACGTAAGCGAGGATCCCTTTCTATAAATACGTCCTCAATTTGGGCATCACCCTGATAAAGGGGCGAAAGGGTTATTGGTAAACCATCTGTACATAGATAGTCCTCCACCATACTCTTTGTGGCTCCTCCATTATACCCTCTGTGATAGCTTTGTACGTGGTTAGTAAAGATACCTCTTTCATATCTTCTCCAGTACATTACTTCAGGTACTCCTGTAAGATCAGAAGGGGTTCTGTGAATAGCATTGTAATCAGTAGTCGGATTTCCTGTAGTATATAGGGTATATGGACCGTTGTCCATTACTTCACGTGCAGCATTAGCTGCTTCTTCCAACCACATTTCAGGACTAGCTCCCCCATGATACTTACGCCAGGTTCCTTCAAATAAGCAAACTCTTGCTTTCACGAGGAGCGCTGACCATCTGTTGATACGCCCTGGTCCTCCACCGTCTCCCCAGTCATCGGGAAGATGGGTCGTAGCAAAGTTGAGATCAGCCAATACATTGTTCATCACTTCCTCGCGAGGGGTTCTGGCCGCATACAATTCCTCTGAATCGATATTCAATTCTTTGTCCAACCAGGGTGCATCTCCAAACTTGGAAACCTTATCTGCATAAAACCAACCTCTGAATAATCTGGCTTCTGCAGCATATTTATCAATGACTGCCTGTGGCACATCTGCATTCCCGTAGTTTTCCAGTCCAATATTGATCGTTCTCACGAAAGACCAACCGCCATTGCGATAACCAAACCATTGAGGATTCGTCGGTACCGTATGCTTACCCGCCCTCACCTGCTGAAAGCGCGTATGGCGAGAATGCGTGGGTGCGATATTATCAGCGAACTCGTCTATGTACCATAAACTCCAGCGGTGGCTACTAAATCCATTATGATGGCCCATCAAGATGGGTACATCGTTGTCATTTCTGGCCTGATCGTATATGCGATTATTGTATACCATCAAGTCATTTTCTGTATTCCAGAACGTCTCCTCACTAATTTCATCCAAAGGAAAACGCTCGAGGAAGTCGTCATTACAACTCACCAGAAAGAAGGTGGCGAGGAAAATAAAGCTATATTTTATGAATATATTTTTCATTGTTTGTAAGAGTTGGGAAAATTAGAATGAAAGTCTTAAACCGACAGAATAGATACGCTGCAAGGGATATTCTACTGCACCATTGTTATTAAACTCCGATGCTAATACATTTCTGCGTAGATTTTCAGGATCTAATGGCTTACGTATATTCGTAGCTTCCCACAAGTTCATTCCTGCCACATAGATCTGAGTGTTGCTCAAACCAATTTTACTCACAAGGTTTACAGGAAGTGTATAGCTCAACGTAAGGTTTTTCAAGCGAATGTAGCTTGCATCCTGGACAAATCTAGACTGCCAGTGCTTGTTCTTTCCGTCTGAAGTTGAGATATGTGGTGCAGGGAAATAAGCATCTCTATTATCTTCGCTCCATGTATCAGTAAGGTAGTACCATTCTACGTGTCCCGCATTAAAGGGGAAAAAGTATGTCCAGTTGCCATGATTAGGCCAGTAATCGCGTTGCCCAATTCCCTGGAAAAAGGTCATCAGTGAGAAATTTTTGTAGTGAACATCTAGGTTAATTCCGTAACTATATCTGGGGCTTTCATTACCAATAATTTTACGATCCCCTGGATCATCCAGTGTATTACTTCCCGCATTTATTTCACCATCGCCATTCAAGTCTGCATAGTGAATATCTCCAGGTCTCCAGTTTGCACCAAGGTTTGACTGGTCTGCCGCATTGGCTACTTCTTCTTCTGTCTGGAAGATTCCCACAGTCTCATATCCCCAAATTTCTCCTAACTGCTGACCTACATAGTACTCAGAAAGCGCGCCCGTTGGGTTTTCATATCTGGTGATCTCACTCTGCCAATCAGCCAACGCTAATGTAACGCGATATCTCCAATCGCTACCAATGCGATCTCTCCATGTCAAAGAAACTTCCCATCCTTGAGTTCTTAAATCTGCTGCATTCTGTCTGGGTGCATTTGTACCCAATACGCTGGGAAATTCTACATTCATCAACATGTCTTTCGTATCTCTGATATATGCGTCAAAAGATGCATCCAGGCGTTGATTGAGCATAGTAATATCTAATCCAATATTGCGAGTTTCAACTGTTTCCCATGTCAATGTTGGACTTACCAATCCAGGAGGCGCTACAAAGGGGGATCTTGAACCACCAGAGAACATATAAGGAGAAGTACCGATACCCATGGTTGCTATATAAGGATAATATACATTCCCCAATAATTGGTTACCCAAGGTTCCATAAGAAGCACGTATCTTCAGGTTATCCAAATATCCTCTGGTACTGGCCATAAACGGCTCTTCCGATATTCTCCATCCAACAGAGAAAGAGGGGAAGAACCCATAACGATCTTCCTTAGGGAATCTGGAAGTACCATCATAACGTCCATTTGCCTCGAATAAGTAGCGGTCTTTGAATCGATAGCTCACACGATAAAATGCTCCTCGAAGTGAGAAATGCTCTTTTCCGCCATAAGTTTCCTGGTTCCCTGTAGTAGCATTTATATCCGTGATCAATGGCGTAATGAGGGTGAATGCTCGAGCTCTCTGGAAGGTGTTGCGCCCCCACTCTTGATTAAACCCTATCATAGTCCTCAAGAAATGGCTATCTCCAAAGTCAGGGGTATATTCTGCGTAGGTATTCAACGCATAATACTGATCGTAGTCCGTCCGGTTTTCAATGAAATCCGTTCCACTGAATCCATTGTCAACCACTATGTTTGTTAAATCACGGTTGGAAATAACATCCACCTTGCTTTGTACATCCTGGTAATGGCGGTTGAAAAATTGGTAAGAGAAATTACCTTTAATCACCATCCCCTTGAATGGAGTCAATGTCAGGCCTTGCGTTAACCAGGTTTCATTTAGATTAAATGTACGACGTCCACCATCTCTCAAATAAGGGAAGAAGTTGGTACCACCGAAATACATTCCTATATATTGCTCGTATTCCTCTCTATCACCAGGTGTGAGGTAGTAATCCAGATCGGGAAATTCTACCGGGAAGACAGGGTTGACACGGGCTAGGGTATTGATATTTACGTCCCAATGATAAAACGTAGGCTTATCGCTGTCCTGAGCATTGAACACGACTTTGGGCTCTAATCTCAACCAATCATTGACCTGGAATTCTGCCTTCATCAATATATTGTAACGCTTGAATGTCTCATTATTGAAAGGTTTGAGGTATCCATCTTTATTCAAATGCCCTATGGAAACATAGTAATTGGCTTTATCAGTAGCTCCAGAAATGCTTAGATCATATCTCTGCTGCGGCGCAAAATCTGTCATAATGCGATTCTGATAGTCATTGAAGCCATAAAATTGGAGTACTCCATCTCTTACGCCCCATTCAGGACCACCTTCTTGGGAGTATTGTCTTACCGCTTCTACAAACTGATCGTCATATTCAGGCGTACCACTCGTTCTTTCCCTTGCAAGATTTCTTGCTAATACAAATTCATAAGGATCATTAACTGGGTCCATGTGGAAGATGGGCTTCGCAGCAGCTAATTCAGAACTCAATTGAATATTGAACTTACCAGCCTTTCCAGATTTTGTCTCAACGAGTATTACCCCAAATGCAGCACGTGCTCCATATACCGCCGAAGCAGAGGCATCTTTGATAACATTCACACTTGCGATATCATTGGGATTGATACGCTCAAGTGCCATGGGTACTCCATCTACAAGAATCAGAGGCTCACCTCCATTAATGGATTCATACCCTCTAATGTTGAAATTCACAGGTTGAGCAGGATCACCATTTCTTACCGTTATGTTCAGGTTGGGTACAAGACCCTGAAGTCCTTGACCCACACTTGCGATAGGACGATTTTCCAGTGCTTCACTAGAAATTACTGTAACCGCACCTGTCAGATTAGCCTTCTTCTGAGTACCATACCCTACCACAACGACTTCATCCAGCGTAGATTGGCTTTCTTCCAGGACTATGTTGATGGTAGTTCTACCATTGATCTCAACTTCCTGTGTAGCATAGCCCAAATAGGAGATGATCAATGCCGTAGCCTCTTCAGGAACGTCAAACGCAAAATTGCCATCATTATCCGTCAATGTACCTGCTGTAGTTCCTTTAGCACGAACAGTCGCACCAGCAAGTGGCGTTCCCGCTTGATCCTTAACGGTTCCAGTTACTCGCTCAAAACGCTTGGTAAGCGCAGCAAATTCTACGGTATGCTCGATCTGACTCAGTGGGCCAGAACTATTGGGTTTAACCGATAGGTTCCCTTTTTGCTCAATCTCTTGTATCCGCTCTATACTCTTTTTGAGCTTTTTAGCATCACGAATACCTTTTTTGCTCTTTTCAAATACGACAAAATACTTCTCGCCATAAATTTCGTATTGAAAATTTGTCACTGATAGTAATCTTTCCAATGCCTTATCCAGAGATTCATTTTGTTGAAACTTGAATTCGACTTTTACATTACTTAACAGATTTTCGTTATAGGAGAAAAATACGTGATGTTGTTCTCCCAGTTTTTCTAACGCTTCCGTTAGTGGAATTTCCTGAAGGTCCTCTTCGTATAGGTCAGTAACATTTGCCCTTACACTTAAGCACATACAGAAAAAAAGTAATACTCCTGCAAACAACAGGGGTATTTTTGAGGTTGGAGTAGTGTAGTTTCGCATAAATGTGTACGTTAATAAAAATTGAATAGCATAAATTATAGTTTTTGGGTATAAATCGTTATTAGGTATAAATCATTCTATGATTACTTGATCTTGTTCTCTATGAATTTGAACTGTCCAGGCTTTTTCAAGCATTGATAGCACGATATCCAATTCATCCATAGGGACCTTTAATTGTGTCGGAATATTCTGTTTCTTATGATTTTTCATAATAAACTTAACCCCATATAGTTGTTCTAATTTCTCTAAGGCTTCTTGAGGTCTCACACCTTCCATAATCAGGGTACCATCTTTCCAGGAGCTTCGTGTATTGTCCAGCGCTTTTTGCCGAGTAGTTATCTTGCGTTCTTTAGCAGAATATGTGATCACATCTCCCATTTCCAGTAGCGTTTCTTCATTTTGAGCAGCGAGTTTTATCTTTCCTTCCTCTAGATACACTTCGGTCTCATCCCCTCTCTGATATACATTGAATTTTGTACCTAATACTTCTACCGAAACATCACTTGAATACACAATGAATTGGGTACCAGTCTTCTTCTTGCTCACAACATCAAAATAGGCTTCTCCTTCCAACCATACTTCTCTGGTTTCTCCTTCCTCCCATTCACTAGCAAATGAGACCTCAGAATTGGCATTTAGATTTACTGAGGAGCCATCTGGAAGCAATACGGTTTTCCATTCACCATAATCCGTAGCATGACTTATGACTTCCTCTTGAGAACTTGTCCAGAACAATATTCCTGAAGACAAAACCAATAAAACAGAAGCAGCTATCGCCCAAAATGTAATATTTCTTCTTGGATATCTGGTTTGAGTATGCGCTGCTGTCTTTAACACGTGATCGAAGTATTGATGCTTTTTAGAAAGACTTATTTCTTTTTTCTTGAAATGAGCGTGTACACCTAGTACCAATTCCTTCGCTTCTGAGACGAGTTCTGATTTATGGGGATATGCGTACATAAATCCCCTCCAAAATTCTTCCACGTCTTCGGTCGAAGTAAGAACCCATGATTGAAAATATGGATCTGAGGCTAATTCTTCTAATGTATAATGTTCATACTTTTGATACATCTATTCCTGATTAGTTCATTATTGTGTTTACACAATATGATACTAGAGGAATATCAGATAGTTTTGTAATACCTCTGACAGATTTTTTTTAAAAAAATTATGTATCAAGCACTAAAAAGAAGAAATAAGGCCATGGGTATGACCGTAATGCTTTTTAATAATCTGGAATGTTTTCTGAGATTTTTAAGCGCTCTAAATAAAATATTACGAACCACTTGATTGCTTACCGAAAATACTTCAGCTATTTCATCATTACTCAGGTTTTCATAAAATCTTAGATAAATAGCTTCTTTTTGATGGCTGGATAAATTTTCTATTTGCTTTCTTAGCTCTGTAATTTGTTCAGATCGAAGATCATGGTCATCTCCCCAATCGTACTGATATCCCGTATCTCTTTCCAGATTTGTATAGTGAAATGCTCTGGATTTCATTTCTTTCTTTTTCTTAGAAGAAGACCTAATGTTTCTCCTTAAGCTTTTGAAGAGATATGTTTTAATATTGTCGATATGTGCTAATTTGTCAGTGTTCTTGATCAACCAAACAAATAAATCCTGGATCTCATCATGAACTAGCTCCTCATCCGGCTCAACACTACAGCCATATTGCAGAAGTTGTTGATAGTAGGCAATATAGATTTTTCGAAGTGATGTTTCACTTCCATCTTTCAAGTCTATAATTACGTTACAATCTACATTGTAGTGAGTCCTCTCTGACATCATATGTTGAATTATCTCAAAATGATCTTATATGAGCTAGGATAGCTTTGACAATGTTGGGATATCTATTATTCCTTTAATGTAATATAGCATTTTTTTTTATATGAATCATCTTTTTGAAAGATTCAATACCATAAAACATAGTATCTTGACACTACACAAATTAACTTTATTTTAATACATTAACTTTCATTAACAATACCATTTACACTCAAGATGTATCTCATTGTAATAAAAGCATGATTATGAGAAACCTAGTTTACATAATACTGACGTTCATACTGACTTGTCATATACGATCAGTATGTCAGGCTCAAAATCTTCAAGTGAGCAAGAGCGGTCGATATCTCGTCCAGGACGATGGGACTCCCTTTTTCTATCTGGGTGATACCGCTTGGGAGCTATTTCATAGATTAAATGAAGAGGAAGCTGAAAATTACTTACGGAATAGAGCTCAAAAAGGGTTTACAGTAATTCAATCTGTAATTCTTGCACAACTTGGGGGACTTACTATACCCAATGCCAATGGAGATCTTCCCATTTCAAATAAAGATCCAGAGGCACCGGTAGAAGCATATTTTCAACACGTAGATAGAATAGTGGAAATGGCTGATGAACTAGGACTGTTCATAGGTATGTTGCCAACATGGGGAAGCTATTGGTCTACCACCAATGGCAATGAACAAATCTTTTCTCCTGAATCTGCGCGTTCCTTCGGAAAATTTCTAGGTAATAGATATAGAGGAAAAAATGTGATATGGATTTTAGGAGGAGATGAAAATATTAATAATGAAGAAGAAAGATCGATTATTGAAGCTATGGCTGAGGGTATTGCGGCCGGCAATAATGGAGAACAACTTATGACCTTCCATCCCAGAGGACCTGGACTTTCTTCTGATTATTTTCATCAGGCGAAATGGCTGGATTTTAATATGGTGCAATCTTCCCATGGTGCCAGAGATCACGACAATGGTTTGTATGCCAAACACGACTATCAGTTGAACCCCATTAAGCCTACCTTAGATGGAGAACCCAGATATGAAATGATCCCTGTGGGATTTTACTTTGCCGATGCAAATCCCATGGTCTTATTTGACGATTATGATTGTAGGCAGGCAGCGTACTGGTCTATCTTGTCGGGGGCATGTGGTCATACCTATGGTCATAATAGTGTGTGGCAAATGTGGGCACCAGGAAGAAATGCCGTTCTTGATGCAGTAATTCCCTGGTCTGAAGCAATTGATCATCCAGGGGCTTTTCAAATGGCTCATGTAAAAAAATTATTTGAGGCTCGTCCTTTTCATAAACTGAGTCCTGATCCATCAATCATTGTCGATGGTCCTACACACGGAGGAGCCAAGATCAAAGCTGCGGTATCCAACGATTCGTCTTTTGCTATAATATATTCTCCCAGGGGTATAGCTTTCACTGTAGATCAAAACAGTATCAAGACTAAGAAATTGAAAGCCATCTGGTATGATCCCAGGTATGGTGTCTCTCATGCAACCCACACGGGAAATACGCTAGGGATACAAACCTATACTCCCCCTACAAGTGGCAGAGGAAATGATTGGATATTGATTTTGGAGGATGCTGAAGCTAACATGCAGATGCCATAATTAGTATTTTAGACGATGGACGACAGAATGGATCACAGTCTGTAGTGATAATTTCACAAAATCTCAATTTAATAATTCTCTCAAATGACTACTCGCAGAACATTTATTAAACAAGGAGCGACCCTTGCAGCGGTTTCCACTGCAAGCTTCAATCCATCCTTATATGCAACCTCCAAGATGAGCAAAGAAGTAGGCATGGAACTTTGTATGTCCTATTTCTATGGAATGGATACATACAAAATGGAACTCGCCAGGCAAATGGGCGTATCGGGGGCTATCACTTCAGCGGGACCAGGAAAAGTGGGGCTGAAAGATAAGCAATCCTGGGAATATGAACCATTGGCAGCTATTCAATCTCAATTTAGAAAAGAAGGTCTGGATTGGAAAGTAGTAGAAGGACCACCTCCTATGGATAAAATCAAGTTGGGGCTAGAAGCTAGGGACGAACAAATAGATAACTTTATTACTTTTATCAAAAACCTGAATAAGCTGGGGATAGATATGGTATGTTACAATTGGATGCCTGTAATTAGTTGGCATCGTACCACTATCGATCGTCCAGGTCGAGGAGGTGCCCTGATGACAGCATTTGACATTGAGGATATCAAGGATCAACCATTAACAAAATATGGTGCAATATCAGCAGAGACCATGTGGGAAAATCTGGAATATTTTCTCAAAGCAGTAATCCCGGAGGCAGAAAAATACGGTGTGCGATTAGCTATGCACCCCGACGATCCTCCAATCGACAATATACGTGGGATCTCTAGAATCATGACCTCTGTAGATGCTTTTAAACGCATGATAGACATCGTTCCAAGTTACTATAATGGCCTGTGTTTTTG
Organism: uncultured Bacteroidia bacterium; assembly: GCA_964652565.1. Lineage (GTDB taxonomy): Bacteria > Bacteroidota > Bacteroidia > J057 > J057 > JBCCTX01. The sequence continues at coordinate 48,005 of CAZZEC010000007.1, read as the reverse complement.
TCAGGGATCTTTTGCCACCATGGGAGAAGATATCCCTTCAGGCATTCGCTACTTTGGAGAAAGAGATAAAATTGTATTCGTCCATTTTAGAGATGTGAAAGGTGATAAACACAATTTTGCTGAGACTTTTCATGACAATGGGAAAACAGATATGTACGAAGCCATGAAAGCCTATTACGAAGTAGGATTCAAAGGCCCTGTCAGACCCGATCATGTTCCTACGATGGCTGGAGACAGCAATGACCACCCAGGTTATAGTGTCCTGGGGAATTTATATGCCATTGGCTATATGAAGGGACTTATAGAGTCTGTAGAAAAACTGTCTGGGTAATTGATGAAGTTTTAAAGATGACAGACGATAAATCATAGACGACGGAATATAGATTGTAACAATTCCACAATTACACAATACTTCCATTTCACAATGACAACAATGACAACAAATCACGATTTTATAACATATTCCAAATTATATTTTTACTTAAGTTTAATCTTCTTATCCATTTGGGGATGCAATTCAGAAAATAAGCATAACAGTCAGACAGAAATTGATAATACCTCATTACCAAACATTGTTATTATATATCTCGATGATTTGGGATATGGAGATGTAAGTGCCTATGGTGCTACAGAGCTTAGCACTCCCAATATTGATAAGCTCGCAAATGGAGGAATAAGATTTACCCAGGGATATGCATCATCTGCTACTTGTTCACCTAGTAGATATGCCCTACTCACAGGGAGTTATCCATGGCGAAACGAACGCGCTAAAATACTTCCGGGCACAGCCCCACTGCTGATCGATACGGAACAGATGACTATTCCAAGTTTACTAAAAACTGCTGGTTATCATACAGGCATTGTGGGGAAATGGCATTTGGGGTTGGGGAATGGAAATGTAAACTGGAATGAGCAAATTGCTCCAGGACCTAATGCAGTTGGGTTTGATTATTCTTACATCATGGCAGCGACTCAAGATCGTGTACCTACCGTCTATATAGAAAATGGAAATGTAGTGGGTTTGGACCCAGATGATCCTATTGAGGTGAGTTATTCAGAGAATTTTCCAGGTGAACCTACGGGTAAAGACAACCCTGAAATGCTGAAAATGAGATGGCATCATGGGCATAATAACTCTATCGTAAATGAGATTCCTCGCATTGGATTTATGAAAGGGGGTGAATCTGCGAAATGGGTAGATGAACATATGGCCGATACCTTTTTGGTCAGAGCTCAGCATTATATCCAAGCTCACCGAGAAGATCCATTCTTTCTCTTATATACGCTTCAGCAACCCCATGTGCCTCGCACGCCTCATCCTCGATTTGTAGGGGCTTCTGGCATGGGCCCCAGAGGTGATGTAATTGTGGAAGCCGATTGGTGTATTGGAGAATTAGTCAAAACGCTAGAAGAAGAGGGCTTACTAGAAAATACGTTGATTTTACTTTCCAGCGATAATGGACCTGTGTTGAATGACGGATATTATGACGATGCAGTAGAGAAACTAGGCGATCATACACCATCTGGAGCATTGAGAGGAGGTAAATATAGCCTGTTTGAGGCTGGCACACGGGTTCCGTTTATCAGTTACTGGAAGGGAACTATTGCACCAGGAGTCTCGGATGCCTTGATTTCCCAAATCGATTATCTCGCGTCAATTGCTCATCTCGTAGAAAAGGATATACAAAATCAGGATAGTCAAAATTTACTCGACGTTCTCTTGGGAAAGAGTGGAGAGGGAAGAGAAGCACTCATTCTGGAAGCTACTTCTCGCACTGCCTATCGAAAAGAAGATTGGGTACTTATCCCCCCCTACCCAGGACCTGCTAAAAACAATCAGGTTAATATTGAACTCGGTAATGCTCAAGATTTCCAATTATACCATTTATCTTCTGACATAGGACAACAGCAAAATATGGCGAAAGAGAACCCTGACAAATTACAGGAGATGCTAAGTAACTTTGAAGCAATACGGGGTAAAGATTATGGGCAGATAGAGGCACTGGAGTTGAAATAACCATTATTGGACTCATTCAAAAATATAACATTGGAGCGTCATGTTACATATCTTACAAAAATCCTATCTGGATTTGATCGGCTGGATCGGGATCCTATAGCTTATATGGCTTCTTTAGCAAGGAAAAAATCCGTCAAAAAGCATACTACATTTTTCCAGGCAGATACCATAGCAAGCAAACTGTATTTTGTAGCTGAGGGTATTGTAATGCAGCGCTACATAGATCAAAACCATAAAAAAGCTACTTCCTTCCATTTCGAAGGAGACTTTGTAACTGCGTATGAGAGTTTCCTACACCAGATTCCATCTGAATATTCCCTGCAGACATTAGAGGACACTACGCTGCTGTATTGGACTTTGGAAGATTATCAGCATTTTCTAAGTACTCACCCTAAAGCAAATTTAGCTAGTCTCACATTCACTCAGGAATTATTTTTTCGAGAATATCAATCAAAGACTCGCCTATTAGCTTATCCCGCTGAAAAACTTTATAAATACTTAGTCAAACATGAACCAAGGCTCTTAAGCCGCGTCCCACTTTTCTATATTGCTGAGTATATGGGAATCTCGCATGAATATCTGAGTAGATTGAGAAAAAAAATTATGGAAACCTGATTTTTTGACAAATGTCAAATCATCCTTTCCCAATTACTCCTCTACTTTGTATCTAAGTTTAAACAGATATCATGAACTATCGCATATCGAGTTTCACAATTGGTTTTTTCATTTGGCTGGCAGCCACTATTGTTTTTAGAGTTTATGGACAATATTTTTTTCTACCAGAATCCTCCACCGTACTAGCATTATTATACCTGTTAGTCATTCCTGTACTTGGATTTGCAACGTATTTTGTTACCAAAATATATCATCTCCAAGGTCTTCAGCCCGCACTATCTGCATGTTTACTAGTACTACCTGGAATGTTAGCAGATACCCTTGTAATATTATTCTTTGACCAGTTTTTGCCCAATTTACCTATGGATACTGTTGGCCCTTTTGCCTCATGGTTAATGTGGGCTTATACTATCGTAATAGCTGTAGGGGTAATCTTAAGTAAACATAGATGAAACGCCCTCATTCGCTAATTGTCCATGTCATACTGAGTTTAACACTAAGTCTGTTAGCTTGTAGAAGTAATCAATATACCATTCTTACCAGTGAGAAAATTCTCGTAAAGAATCCTTCTGGAAAATCTGTCCATGCACAAGCAATCACTGTTAAAACGGCCATATCAGCATCTATTGATACCATTTAGAATACATCTCCGATACGATGACCTCCTATACTGATAGCCTGGTCATCAGGGCAGGTATAATTACAGGTCTGACTAGTTGGTGGGCAAAAGGTTATTATCGATTCAGACACAGAAAAGTATCCGAGTACTTTTATCCAGATCAACCATAAAAAGATTGAGTTAAGATAATCTATATAAAAAACTTAAGTTGTTTATTAAAATTGGAAAAAGCGATCAATACTCCTATTGGATCTGTATTTAATCGAAGAGTATAAGAAGATTAGTAGGAAAGAGGCATATTAATCCAGTAAATCTAGTATAGAAGGATAGGCAGGGCTAGAAAAATATCAAACTTTTATATATCTTAATCTTAGGAAAAACTTTCACTATGACTACTACCAACAGACGTACTTTTCTACAAAACTCTGCTAAAATCACTTCTGGACTTTTCTTAGCTCCAACTATTATCCCTTCTTCTGTTTTGGGAAGGCAGTCTGGATACATCCCTCCTTCGGACAGAATTACGCTAGGATTTATTGGAGCAGGAAATCAGGCGGGAAATGATGCAGGAGGTTTTCTGCAGGATGAAAGAGTCCAGATTACCAGTATCTGTGATGTAAATGCAGAAAGCATGGGCTATTGGAATGGAGCTGTTGCTGGAAGGGAGCCCTTGCGGAAAAGAGTGGATGAAGCATATTCCAGAAAATTTGGTCGTAGTTATGAGAGTACTAAGGGATATGAAGATTTCCGGGAATTGTTGGAAGATCAGGATTTGGATGCAGTAGCCGTAGATACTCCTGATCACTGGCATGCAATCCCGGTATTGATGGCAGCAGCTGCCGGGAAAGATATCTACTGTCAAAAACCGCTCTCGCTCACCATCCCAGAGGGAAGAGCAATGAGTAATGCCGTTAAAAAGTATAATGTAGTATTTCAAACTGGTAGTCAGCAGAGATCCAGTGTCTATTTCCGACGAGTGTGTGAATTAGTTCGCAACGGAAGGATAGGAACATTACAGACCGTTCGATGTGGATTACCTGGAGGTACCCCTGACTTTGGAAAAACGGGTTACCTGACCAATCCCCTGCCCGTCCCTAAAGGATTTAATTATGATATGTGGTTAGGGCCTGCTCCTGAAGCGTATTACTGCCCTGCAAGGACGCATGTAAATTTCCGTTGGATATTAGATTATTCCGGAGGCCAAGTCACTGATTGGGGCGGTCATCATCCCGATATCGCTCAGTGGGGTATGAATACTGAATATACTGGACCAGTTTACATTCAGAATCCAAGAGCTAAATGGTCTGAACATGCTGTGTGGAATACGGCTGTTGAATTCTATTTTGAATGTATGTATGAAAATGGAGTCAAATTGATCGTATCAAATGAAGAAGATATTATGGGGGTAAAATTTGAGGGAACGGAAGGATATGTTTGGGCTACGCGTAGGGAGTATGGGGCAAGTTCTGAAGAGATATTCTATAGCAATATAGAGGAAAAAGAAGAACATCTGTATCACAGCGACAATCACTATCGCAATTTCATTGATTGTATACTCTCCCGTAAAGAAACGGCTGCTCCGGTAGAAAAAGCCCATCGTTCGATTAGCATTGGCCATTTAGGTAATATAGCTATGAAGCTCAATCAGGAGCTGGAATGGGACCCTGAAAAAGAAGCATTTGTTGATAACGAGAAAGCCAATAAGATGCTATCCAGACCTATGAGAGAACCCTGGGATAAAGTGTATGAAGAATATGTGGTGTAGGAATTAAATCTTTACCAATCAATCATCCTGCAACATCTCTATCAAAGTTTGACGTAATGGGATTAATTTGTAGTTCACAAAATTCCATAAATTTGAAGGTCGAGCTGCATCGTATTGGTGTACAAGGGTGTTTCTTCAAATCATCAATATGTGAACTAAGTATAGTTTCCATATCTTGGAATTATATATTTATGTACTATTAAAAGAATAAAACCCCTATGAGAACCTCACTCTCCCCACAACCACTTCAATGACGCTGGCAATATAGCTCCACCATGTTTCCCATTATGTCCTCCCTCTCCAGCAACAAACTTATAGTCATACCCTCTGAATTCCAGCGATGACGCCATCTGCTGATTGGCCAGCCACCAGTTACCAAATGGATTATTCAAATCACCAGATCCATCTTGTAAATATACTTTAATGTCTCTTTTGGCATGTTTGCGAATCATTGCAGGATAGACATGTCCTCCACGTATATCTGTGAAACTCCCGATATGACTCAACACGCGATAAAAGTAATCAGGCCTTTCCCATGCAGCTGTAAATGCACATATCCCTCCAGATGAAATACCACAGATCGCACGCATCTTGCGATCATCAGTCAGATTATAAGTCTTTCCTACCTCAGGTATCAATTCTTCGATTAAGAATCTTGCATATTTATCGCTCAATTCATCGTACTCCCAACTGCGATTACTCGCTCTAAATCTATTCTCTGGAAACTCCTGAGAATTATGTCCAGGATTCACAAAAATACCAATGGTAACAGGCATATCTCCCTGGTGGATCAAATTGTCAAATACTATAGGAACTCGAAAGTCTCCGTCTTCCTTGACATAAGTATGTCCATCCTGAAATATCATTAAGGCGGCAGGTTCTGAAGGATCGTATTGAGCGGGAACATATACGTAATACTCTCTAAAATTACCTCCATAGATGTCACTTTTCCAGATATGTTGCGTAACAGTGCCCTTCGGTACTCCTTCCTGAGGTTCAGACTCAGGTAGGTAATCATAGGATTCTTCGTCCTGAGCCCGTAATAGGGAAATCCCCAATAATAAACATGGTACGATGCAAATAGGTAGTAGTCTTTTCATATGCTAATAATTCAATTACGTAAATCGAGATAGTGATTTTCTTATTTTAAATGTAAGTGCTTTCAAAGTAAAAGGAAAGGATATACGTTCATTCCTTGTCTGAATATTCTGTAACATTCATCTTTTTTCCCTACATTTCATTTCCCACTCAACATACTTTATACATTTTTTGCTAATTTATCATCAAGCTTGATAGTATAATGTGCATATCTCACTTTTATTCTCTAATTGGACGAAGTTCTATCTTTGGGATCCATCTTTTAGTTTTCTCATTTGTTTCATGCCTGAATGCGCAGGAAATCATTCCTTCGGTTATCAGTTCTGCTAAGACTAATGATAATATGATCATATCTTCTGACTTCCCAGGAGGAAATATTGTCATACACAAAGTATTGAATGATACAATATGGTTAGAACCAGATATATCTCATACAGAAGGAAGTTGGTTTTATTGGAATTTCAAGATAGAAAATATTGAAGATAAGACCTTGTATTTTCAATTTACCAAAGAGAATATGCTTACTTCTTTTGGACCAGCTTATAGCCTGAACAATGATCATAGCTGGAGATGGTTGGGCGAGCAAAGTTATCAAAATGATGGTTTTAGCTTTTCATTTACAAATAGTGATACATTAGCACACTTTTGTACGGCTATGCCTTACACTTCAAAACATTTGTATGCTTTTTTAGACCATTTGAAAGACAACCCAATTGTACGATTGGATACATTGTGCGTTTCTCCCCAGCAACGCGCTGTAGAGACACTTACCATATCTCCTCAAAACCCTAATCGAATTTCCAAACATAAGGTGGTAATTACAGCTCGCCACCATGCGAGCGAAATGATGGCAAACTATGTCATGGAGGGTATCATTTTGTACTTATTGGAGGATAAGTCATTAGCTTATTTGCGAGAATACGTCGAATTTTTATTCCTTCCTTTTATGGACAAAGATGGAGTAGAAAATGGTGAGCAAGGTAAAAATCGAATTCCAAGAGATCACAATAGAGACTACGATGGGTCTCCTATACATACTACAACCGCCGCACTACAACTACTTTTTCCAGCATGGAGTGATGGCAAAGCCAGAATAGCGCTTGACTTACATTGCCCATGGATCAAGGGAGAAGGCAACGAGTACGTTTATATCGTAGGAAATATAGATCCTCTGAAAGAAGCTCATCAAATGATCTTTTCGACATTATTGCACATTCATTCAGATGGAGACATACGATATGACCATCAATATTTCCTCCCGTTTGGAGAAAAGTGGAATACTAAACAAAACTTCTCTCAGGGACGCTCATTTAGTCAATGGGCAAACCTTCAAGAAGGTATAACAATGGCAGCCATCTTGGAATTTCCCTATGCCAATGTATTGGGAGTTCCTGTTACCAAAGATGGCGCACGAAGATTTGGACGGGCGATTGCATATGCAATTCAAGAATATCTACAGGATTTAGATTAAATGCCTACTTTATTCCAAACTCCCATATTTATACGAAAAATATATATGAAATACTTCTCACTACTCTTTCTCGCTACCCTTTCCTTTAACTTAACTTATTCCTATGTAACAGAACCCAATGTCGTTCTATTTTTAATTGATGATTATGGGTATGCAGATATTAGTTTTGAAGGGAATACCCAAATACATACCCCTAACATCGACCGTATTGCACAAGAGGGCGCTCGCATGAAGCGTTTTTATCAAAGTTCGGGTGCCTGCGCTCCTACCAGAGCCTCCTTATTGACGGGGCGATATCATTTACGCACGGGTTTGTGGGGGGTACATTGGGGAAGAGACTATTTGAGGTTGGATGAAGTCACATTGGGGAATGTATTCCAACATGCTGGATACAATACGGGTGCTTTTGGAAAGTGGCATAGTGGTAAATCTGCAGGGTATCACTCCTGGGACCGTGGGTTTGATGTGGGATTAGAGACAGATCTCTACAACTATTTTAATACTAAAGTATTATTTAATGACAAATTGGTTAATATTTCAGGGCCAACAACAGATGTCGTAGGAGATCAGGCAGTTAAATTTATTCATGCAAACAAGGATCAACCCTTCTTCTGTTATATTCCCTTCCAGTCTATACATGAACCCTACAATTGTCCTCCTGATATTTTTGCAAAATACAAGTCTCAAGGATATACTGATCATGTTGCCCGGCTCTATGGAATGACAGAAGTAATGGATGCCAATGTTGGGAAAGTATTAAATGCGCTGGATACACTTGATTTATCTCAAAATACTATCGTTTTATTTATGGTTGACGATGGACCAGCACCAGGATATGACTTGTCTTATTCCAATAGGAGAATGAACCCTGAAGAAAGAGCTGAAAGAGAACGTGGATGGGAAAAAAAACTCAGAGGGGGTAAAGCAAGTATCTGGGAGGGAGGATCCATTTCTCCTTGTTATATCAGGTGGCCTCAGGGGATACATGCTGGAATAGAAATACACACTATTACTGGTATAATCGATATCCTTCCTACCCTGGCCGAAATGTGTGATATTGACTTGTCTGATCATCCACTTCCGTTGGATGGCATGAGTTTTTATTCATTATTGAAAAATCCTGATTCTGATGGCTTTGATCGTTATTATTTCGACAATACTAATTTTTATCAGATACCCATGGATCAGATTGACATGGATCGTCCTCAAATGAGAGGGATATCAGTTTTAAAAGACCAATATAAATATGTCCAGATCAATCACAAGATCGATACGGGTAAGGATAGTATTAC
>CAZZEC010000007.1:0-39028 GCA_964652565.1 uncultured Bacteroidia bacterium | reverse complement strand
GGAAGCTTTGTCAACTACAACATTGATGTTTTAGAAAAAGGTGAATATCAGGTGGAACTTTTATTTGCAAATTCAGACTCCAACTCTCACGCTCGGTTTATTGCTGGAACGGAATACGATAGCGCCAGGGCAAACCCATCTGGCGACGGAAGGTTTTTAACTCAATGGCTGGAATTCCCCTTGGGCTTACAAACATTAAAAATTCAGCTTCACACTCCTGACACAGAAAACCTCCCCCGACTTCGCCATATTATTATCCATAAAAAATTAACTGCGGAACATTCGCCCTCACTAGGCCAGGCAGGTTTTTCTATTTATACCAGTAAACAATCTGCGCCTGATACGATTCATCATTTTCCTGGATCATTGTCTTTTTTTACTCAACCAACCATGGCTGGAAAAGTGATAACATTAGATGCTGATGAAATTCTCTACCTTCATCCCTATTGTGATCATGAGGCTGCAGTTGATCAGATACGTGTTTGGTTAGACTTTGAACAGATAGAATCCCTATCGCCACCCTTAAGTTCAATTACAGTAAATATTCCTTCAAGTGGAAGAAAAACATTAAATATGGAGATAATTGGAAAATCAGGCGAAAAACGTATTGCACAAGTAGATATTGTAAAGCAGTAACTATAAGCATAGCATTTAATCAAATATCAGTGCTTCACAGGCTCCATCTCATCATAATACCAGACTGGAAATGATCCGGGTGCAGACCGTTCAGGATGGCGATGATAAAATTGCCTTCCTCGATCAGGAAGCAAAGGAATTTTTAATCCATCTGACGCTGTCAATAATTGAAATAACTGAGATTTTAGCATATCAGCTATTTCATCATAATCACTATTTACAATGAGGTTATGCTGCTCATGAGGGTCTTTCACAACGTCATACAATTCATCTGTATCCCAGATCCCATGATAGTGGATGTATTTGTATCGATTGCCAATAACTGCCAATGTTGTGGGCGTATGAGGATAATTCCACTCCCAATAATACTCGTATAGCAATGACTGTCTCCACCGAACTGGATCTCCTGTAACTAGAGGCCAGGCACTTTTCCCATCCATTTTTACTGAAGTACTCGCTCCAGCAACATCCAGAAACGTTGGAGCTATATCAATATTTGCTACCATTTCAGAAACCACAGTTGCAGGCTCTATCGTTCCAGGGAAATACATTAACAAGGGTACGCGCACAGAAGCCTCATATGCTGTTCTTTTATCTATCAATCCATGCTCACCAAACTGAAATCCATTATCTCCCATATAAACTAACAGCGTATTCTCTTCTAAGCCTCTTTCTTCCAGGTACTTTATCACTCTTCCAACATTCTGATCCACTGAGTGTAACGCCTCGCAATATCGTTTGTAATAGGCCTCCACATCAAAAGTATCCAAATTGTATCCATAATCTACCCCATGACGACTATTTCGTTGGTCAATCAACCATCTTGGCTTATTCTGTCTATTCTCTGCGGTATTCTCAAAAGTGGAAGGCGGAGTCCATGGAGCATCTTTATATAAATCTCTAATGTCATCCCTGGGTACAAAATCTGAATGCACAGCCTTATGACTGATATACAGGAAAAAAGGGCGCTCATTAGTCTCTCTTGAATCCAACCATTCCAACGCATAATCAGTAAGCTCATCTGTGATGTACTTTTTTTGGGGTACTCGTTTCTCACCGTTGATATTAAAACCATCATACCTCGTTTGAGGAACAACCCTACTCGTACCATGTCCATCAGGATAATAGGTTCCCTGTCCTCGAAATGCCACCCAGTGATCAAAGCCTCTTTGCGGGTCATCTAAATCTCCCATATGCCATTTCCCAATGAATGCCGTTTCATAACCTACCTTTTGAAGGTCCTGTGGAAAAAATGTCAGAGATGAATCTACAGGATGATAGTTGTCTACCACTCCATGATTATGTGCATACAGACCTGTAATGATAGAAGCTCGACTTGGAGAGCATAAAGAAGTAGTTACATATGCATTTTCAAACCTCAGTCCTTCATTCGCCATTCTATCCAGGTTGGGAGTTTCCAAAAAGGGATGTCCCATATACCCTGCCGCATCCCACCGATGATCATCACATAAAATGAAAACGATATTAGGTCGTTTTTGGGCCAGACATAAATTTGAAAGCCCAAGAAATGACAACATGAGAAATGTATAAATATTGACTTTAATTAAGCTCATAGTATGGATTTACATAATACATCTGTATACATTAATAGTAAGACTTGTGGCGCATCGCTATTTTCAAACCAATTAGTCATTGGGATGCATATACATATTTCAATCTATTGAATTTTTTAATGATAAGCATGTTATTTTTTAAGTGATACTATCTCTATCTTAACGAGCACCATAAATATTTCCTTAAGTATTAATCCTCTCCAAATTCTCGTAATTTATAGTACTTGGGAAACTTAAAACCTGTCAGTTATGAATGCTTCTTTTGAAGACTTAACATTAATCATTCTTCTTTTTATTTGTGGATGTAATAGTCCAGAAAAGGAGAATCCTATCATTGAAGAAAATAAACAGGAAGGTACAACAGACTGGCTCCTCACTCATGTACCCATAGATACGTGTCGTATTACTGAGCCATGGACAGAGACTACCTTTTGCAGGACAAAACAAATGGAAGCTTACTGTTCTCACACTAGTTTGTACGCCGGACAGCTTCTGGAAGTATTTGCAAGTACAGATCCTATCTCGACATTTAATGTAGATATATACAGACTAGGTTATTACCAAGGTAAAGGTGGAAGATTAATGACCTCTCTGGGACCCTTCCAAGGTACCACTCAACCCACGCCACCAGATGGGGAAAAGAATGTAAGAGAATGTAACTGGGAAAAAAGTTTTGACTTTCAAATTCCTTCTGACTGGGTGAGCGGCGTATATTTGGGAAAATTGACCGCTGAGGTTGGAGGATGGCAAAGCTATGTAATATTCGTCGTAAAGGATCAACGTCATTCAGATTTCCTATTCCAATGTTCTGACTTTACATGGCAGGCTTATAACCGGTGGCCCGCCTGGCGATCCCTATATGATTGGGAAGCAGATTGGGGATACACCCCTTGGTATACAAGGCCTGGCCCTGAAGGAAGCTTCGATCGACCCTATACCTTCTATATGAATAGCTTACCTGCGACTTTATTGCCTCATATCAATGGCTCAGGAGAGTTTTTACTCTGGGAGTTTCCTCTTGCTTTTTGGATGGAGCAACAAGGTTATGACGTGTCTTACATATCCAACTTGGATACACATGAAGATAGAGAGGGGCTACTCAGAACCAAAGGTTTTCTTTCGGTAGGTCATGACGAATACTGGACCAGACAAATGTACGAAAATGTGAGTAATGCAAGGGACGAGGGCATAAATCTATTATTTCTTAGTGGCAATTCTCTGTCTGGAGAGATTTATTTGAAAGCGGCATCAAATGGAGCTTCTCATCGCATACTGGGTCGGAAAAAGTTCTTTCAGGATGAACAATGGTTGATGGGGGCCCGATCGTATGGAGTTGGGCTGGCAGACTGGACATGTACACAACCCAATCACTGGATGTTTGAAGGTACAAATATGGAAAAAGGAGATGGGATAACAGATCTTGTAGGCTGGGAATATCATGGATATCCTTTACCTGATATAGATGAACTCGAAGTGGTCGCCGAAGGAGCACTGGAAGGAGCTGAGGATACCAGTCGATATGCTGCAACATACTATGAAGGTCCCAAAGGTAATTTTGTGTTTAATGCTGCTACTTGCTGGTGGTCAATGCTCCTATCCACTCCACCTGGATTTCCCTATCCACAAAACCCCAGAGAGTTATTCATTGGTCATAGTATCGATTTCAGACAAAATGATGAACGAGTTCAAACAATTACTAGAAATCTGCTTGATCAAGCTATTCAAAATTGAGCTATTTATACAAACTACTTACAAATCTTAGTATATGAACCACACTATATATACAGCAACCTGGAACCGAATCTATGGGTTATGTATCATATTACTCTTCGGATGCGCTAATGAAAATGCAAGTATATCGCTCCATGTGCAAGAAGGGTATGAGGTAGAAATTGTAGCTGGACCCAATCTGGTAGATTACCCTATGTTTGCTACCTTAGATGAATATGGTCGATTATTTGTCTTTGAATCTATTGGAAATGTTTATCAGACCAGCCAGCAGGCTATAGATACCCCTGTATTCCGCATCAAACTGTTGTGGGATGAAGACGAAGATGGTTTGTATGACAGGGCGACTATTTTTGCCGATAGCCTAAGCTTCCCACAGGGAGGTGTTTTCTATCAAGGAAGTCTTTATGCATCTTCTGCCCCTGATTTGCTCAAACTTACAGATACAAATGACGACGGCATTGCAGATAAAAAAGAAATAATATTATCTGGGTGGACCCTTAATGTGAATGCCAATAGCTTGATTGGGCCATTTATGGGTCCTGATGGATGGCTGTATATGACCAGTGCTATAGAAGGGTTTGACGTTACAAACCTTAAGGGAAATCAACTAAAAGGTGAAACAGCAAGAATCTGGAGAATACGTCCTGATGGGTCTGATCTTCAGTGGGTTTCGGCGGGAGGGATGAATAATCCTGTAGAATTGGCGTTTACCCCTTCAGGAGAAGTTCTAGGCACTCAAACATTCTTCGTATATCCTCAAAGAGGACTGAGAGATGCTATTACTTACTGGACAGAGGGTGGAATTTATGGGAAGGAAAGCGGTGTCATTGATAGAGACCAATTGCCAAGAACTGGTGACTTAATGCCAGTCGTGGCTCAGTATTCTCGTGTGGCCCCTTCTGGCATAGGACGATATAGAAATACTATTCTGGGAGAAGATTTTAAGGACAATTTTTTCACCGTTCAGTTCAATACGCACCAGGTGCTTCGACACAACATTCAACGAGCGGGGGGTAGTTTTACTTTGGAAAATGAGGCATTTCTGTGGACAGAAAATACAGATTTTCATCCCACAGATGTACTGGAAAGTGGAGATGGAAGTCTATTAGTTGTAGAAACAGGCGGTTGGTTTATTCTGGGCTGTCCCCTATCTCAGGTTTCCAAGCCCCAACTAAAAGGTGGGATTTATCGCATCCGCAAGAAAGATGCACCAAAAATCGAAGATCCCTATGGAAACAATATTGAATGGGAAAGCTTGAATGTAGATAATCTCATTTCATATATCGAAGACCCTAGACCTTTTGTTGTAGATAGAGCAATGGAAGGTTTAATAGCTAAAAGGGATGCCTCTGTAGAGTCGCTATCCCAATTATTAATTAATTCTGAATCTGAGGATATCCGGACCCGTGTAGTATTTGCATTATACCGAATGGGTACTCCTTCCTCATTCTCTATCATGCGAAAGGGATTGAAAGATCATCATGAACAAGTCCGAATTGCATCGGCGCGTGTGGCTGGATTAGCAAAAGACCAGGAAGCAACTGATGATCTTATTGAGCTTCTTCTCGACCATATTCCTGCAGTGCAGCGTCAGGCAGCTACGGCGCTAGGACAAATAGGTGATTCTCGTGCAATAGATGCTTTATTAGAAGCGACTCATACTGATGATAGATTTGTTTTTCATGCTGCCACCTATGCGCTCATATCCATGCCCACCCACCTTCCTATCGTTAAGGGATTGGAACACTCTTCCCCAAAGGTCCGTAAAGCCTCGCTGATAGCCCTGGATCAACGATCTGGAACACCGCTTCAAGTAGATCAGTTCCTTCCATTTCTAACAAGTAATGAACAGGATCTTCAACAGACGGCATTATGGGTAGCAGCTCATCATCCTGAGTGGTCAAATTTTATCATTCAAGAAATACATCACATGATGTCGTCTGGTAACCTATCCGAACAAGAGGAACAATTAATAGAGAATGTCTTGGTATCTTTTTGTGGTAATGCAGAGGTTCAAACTTTTGTATCAAATCAACTCAAGGTATCTGCAAGAGATGAAAAAATATTTTTGATCAAAAGTATGTCAAACTGTGATGAATCCGACTTCCCAACCCACTGGATCAATAGTCTGAAATCAGAATTAACCCAAATGAATGACCCAGAAGTTATATCCGCTATTCTGGATGTAGTGCGGTTATATGGGTTAGAAGAAATGGCTCTGGACGTAGCACAAATGGCAGATAATGTTGACCATCCTGTAGGTATACGAGTGAACGCTATTTCTTCCCTGGTGGAGTTTAATCCTGAATTTCAGCAAAAGCATTTCGATTTCTTGCTCTCTGAACTCAAATCTACCGAAAACGTACCCATACGTCAGCGAATCGCTCGCATGTTGGTTAATGGAAGATTGGAGGAAGAACAAGTTACCGAGATTGCCAGCCAATATTTACCTGTTGCAGATAATTTTACCTTACCCTTACTTGTACCCTTGTTCAAAGGGGATTATGCTCTTGAGACCGGTCAAAGTTTGATTGACATTTTACAGGAAAGTCCCGTTCTGGACAACTTTACGGAAGAAAATATTCGATCAGTATTTGCAGATTATCCATCAGAAATTACTCCAAAAGTAGATCAACTCATCGAAAAACTCAATGCTGTAAGAACTGAACGCCTGAATCGAATTACTGCACTGGAATCTAAACTCCATCACGGAGATGAAGCCAGAGGGAGAGAATTGTACTTCGGAAAAGCTACTTGCTGGACTTGTCATACTATGAGAGAGGAAGGGATAAAGCTAGGGCCGGATTTAACCTCTATTCAAGCTGATCGTTCTACGCATGATATCTTAGAGGCCATTTTGTATCCAGGTGCAAGCTTCGTCCGTGAATATGAAACCTATGAAGTCCAGACGGAAAATAATACCTATTTAGGGATCATTCAGAAACAAAGCCCGGAAACATTAGTCCTGGGGTTGGGTCCTCAATCATCCATACGTTTACAAAGGAAAGATATACAAAGTATAGAGTTAAAAGACATCTCGATGATGCCAAGTGGATTTGGGGAGTTGCTGACCGAACAGGAAATGGTAGACTTAGTATCCTTTCTGTTGGGTAATGACCTTATATATTAAGTATGGACCGCAATACTTTCATAAAAAACACGCTGCTAGGTGGTGCTAGCATGGTATACAGCCTTACAAAAGGGGCTTTGCCAACACAGGAAACTCCTTTCAACATGAAGTTTTCACCGGAATTTGGAATATTTGCTGCTGCAGCCGGTTCAGACCCTCTGGAACAAATCCGATGGGGATACGATCAAGGCTTCCGAGCATGGGAAAATACGATGTTGAAAAATCGCTCCACTCAAGATCAGGAAAGGATCAGTACTTTGTTACAGAAGTTGGAAATGGAATTTGGTCAATTTGTAGGGACACTCACCTTTACGGAAGTAACCTTTGCAGGTAATAATAAGGATCTACGCAATCAAGTGTTGAAAGATGTACGAGCCTCTGTAGAAATAGCCAAAAGGATGAACACAAAGATTGTTCACAATGTGCTAGGACAGGCAGATAACAGGCTTCCTATGGATTTCCAGATGGGCAATGCCATTGAACTGTTAAAGCGGATCTCTGATATTTATGAACAACATGAGATGGTCATGGTCATGGAACCTATGAATCATAAGATTGATCATCCAGGTATGTTCCTGCATACAGTACCACAAGCTTACGCTCTGGCCAAAGCTGTAGATAGTCCCCATGTAAAAATCCTCTATGATGTATATCATGTACAAATCCAGGAAGGGAATTTATTACCCACCCTTGATTATGCATGGGATGAGATCGCCTACATTCAGATGGGAGATACACCCGGACGCAATGAACCTATGTCTGGTGAGATTAACTACAAAAACGTACTCCAACATATACATGATAAAGGATATAGCGGATTTGTAGGATTAGAACACGGAAACAGCGTTACTGGAAAGGAAGGAGCCCTAAAAACCCTTGAGGCATATAGAACTGTGGACCCCATTTGATAGATAATTAGTAACTTGTAATGATCTGAAACGTGTAGTCTTATATGAATCAACAAGATTTGCTTACATTGAGAAAATTTTCCACTGAACAAGGGGCGAAAGAACTTCAGAATTTTTTATACAGACAGGGTATAGACGCGGAAATCGTTGAAAATAAACCAGAACTGGAATATTATTTCGGAAGTACGTCAGTGGTAGAATACGAAGTAAAAATTGATCGCTCCGACCTGACCAATGCAGAACAGGTGATTGAAAGGGATACTAAAGCCTCACTAGAATTTATTGATGAAAGCTACTACCTATATGATTTTACTCATGATGAATTATGGCAGATCCTGAAGGAATATGATAAATGGAGCGACTTTGATTATGAATTAGCACAGAAAATTCTCAAAGAGCATGGTGCATCCATCGACGATACCCTTCTCGATACCTATAGAAAAGAAAGGATACAGCAATTGTCAACGCCTGCAAAAAGTCCTACATTTCTTATTGTGAGTGGATATGTGTTATCTCTGATTGGAATATTGGGGGGGCTGGGGATCATTATTGGCTACATACTGTTTGCCTCTAAAAAAACACTACCGAATGGAGAAAAAGTATATTACTATGGCAAAGGGGATCGACGACATGGTTCTATCATGTGCCTGATTGGATCCATTACGCTTATAGTTGGAATAGGGGTGAGAATGAACATGGGACTTTTTTAATTAACTGAAAATCATACTTGAAAAAGAAAGAAATAAGATTATGTTAAATTTTCAGAATCAAAATGGAGTGCCACAATATGTTGCTTCACTTAGTACTCAATAACGTCTTTATATCATATAACCAACCAAAACCATGAAACACATAATATTTACTATCACATGTTTTGCTTTAATATGCTGTACAACTGAACCCGAAACCCAGCAAACGGATACTCCAGAAGAATCTACCCCCTCCTTACAAGAAGTATGGCAAACTGACACCCTATTGCGCACACCAGAATCCGTACTGTATGACCCGGAAAGAGAGGTAATCTATGTGTCTAATGTAAACATGAATCCCTGGGATAAGGATGGAAATGGATTTATTTCTCAATTGGATTTAGAAGGAAATATCATCGAACTGGACTGGATAACAGGTCTAAACGGTCCCAAAGGAATTGGAATTATAGATAACTCATTGTATGTAGCGGATATCGATGAAGTAGTCGAAATTGACATCGCTTCAGGAACGATAAGTAATCGATATGTGGTAGAAGGAACGCCTACCCTAAATGACATTACAGTCCATAATAAACATGTATTCGCGACAGGTTCGGACAGCAATAAACTCTTCGAACTCAAGGATGGAACTTTGGAAGTAATACTAGAAGGAGATTTAGGACGACCCAATGGATTATTTGCAGAAGAAAATCGATTGCTCATGATCACGAGTACCAGCAGTTTATTGGTATCTATTGACAGAGAAACCATGGATCAGCAAATCCTGGTAGACAGTCTGGGGCATGGCGATGGTATAGTTCCTGTAGGCAATGGCGATTACCTGGCTTCCAGTTGGCGGGGAGAAGTCTTTTACATCACCGCTGACTGGCAGCGCATACAACTTCTGGACACGAGAGCCACGGAAATCAATGCGGCAGATATTGACTATATCATAGATAAAAACCTGCTATTAGTTCCTACCTTTTTCCATAATCAGGTGGTGGCGTATGAGTTGGTAAGGTAGAGTGAGTTATTCATTTTTTCCAAATAATAATATATCCCGACCCCAAAAGTTACAGAAATAGATATCCGTATTTCCATCTTGATTGAAATCTGAGAATTGGAAGTCAAATACATAACTATCTACTTCAGGAAAAAACTCAGTACTTTTGTCTTCAAATCCCAGGTTTTTATCATTAATCAAAACCAGCATACTTCGCCATTAAAGCGATTACCCGAAATGATATCTAGCCATCCGTCTTGATTGATGTCATAAAAATCGATAGCATGTCCATCCATGCTATTATCATCTAATCTAATGCTTTCTAAATGTGTGGCTGAAACATTGATATATTGTGATTGCTCAACTAGGGATAAGTCATCAACAGGTTCGCTGGACTCATTTGAATTGCAGCTAGTAAACGCTAGCCATAAAAACAAAGTAATCAACATGATTCTGGGAGGTTGTGTCTGTGAAAGGATCATCTCAACTTTAACATACCTAAGTATTAATCTACAAATATACAGAGGTAGTAAATGTCAGATATCATTCACTATCTAATCCATGGCTTATTTCCAATATTAAAAAAGAAAACCATAGGTAATGGGCTATCTATATGCGATCTAAATGGTTTAAATTACGCTATCTCCTATAAGTTAAAGGGAACGCTACATATCTTCTTAAAATTAAACCCTGACTTTTTATCGATAATTGGTTATTTTTAAATGAGGAGCATTATTGGACATATGATGTATTCCAATAATCTACTCAGTCCGACATAGCTCATTTACTCACATTTGAAATTCTCTTATCATGAAATCTCTCCACCTTCTCTGCATCTTCGGTTTGTTTATCGCTCTTTCCTGTAAAAAAACGGACCATGATACTACCCATAATGTTGCTACAACTATAGAATCTGTAGAAGCCCAACCCTTGATGTCACAAACCCTGCGACTAAATGAAGCGCTGGGATACATTGGTAGTCCTTTACCCCTGAAGGTAAGCAAGCAGTTAGAAGACTTGGAAAAGGAATCATTGAGTCAGGAGACTGTGAAAAATATTCAGCAACTCCTTGATCCCTATTGCTTGGCTATGGTCAACATCAATCCGGAATCCCGAGTAAAAGTTCAACAGGGTCCTGCTCAGGCTGTATTGATGCAGGAAGGTTGGTCGACATTCTTAGTAAAAGTACATAATGAAGCAGGGGTAACCGCTCGCCTGGAAGTGGAAAGTCCACAAGCTATGCCTCTATTACATCGCTCTACCGGAGCGCATAGGGCACATGAAGAAAACGTCTTAACTGAAGCAGAAGTACAAAGCAGATTCATGGAAATGGCTATATACAGAGATCGGCCGCTTAAAGGGTCACTTTCAGGACTCAATCTGGAATACGTAGTTCTTATGATCTACACGCGGGAGCAGGGTAAAAAAGAGGTAAACCTGGGATTTAATGTGGGCCAGGGAACACAGGATATTGGATTCAGAAATACGATTGACATTCTCTTTGACATACAACCTGCAATAAAAGTAGTATTTGATGTAAAAGATACAGATGGCAGCCCTGTAATGGCTTCATTTCTGATCACAGATGGCATAGAGCGTTTGATAGATCGCGAGTCAGAGAATCTCTTCCCGGAAGATTATCGATTGACCATGTCGCGACACCTCAGTTGGGATGCTGATGTAACGGATGACATTCAGGAATGGGCGACTACTATGTTTCTCCAACCAGAAATACAGTCAGAAGTGAAGTTGGAAACTCCCCAAAAATTAAGTGGGATTTATCCCTTGCCCGCCAGAAGGGTAGCAACTGCCGATGAGTATCCCGACTTTTTCTTCCAGCCTCAGATATACCGTACAACTGGTGAACATGTGTACTTACCTCCAGGGGATTATAATATGGTGGTGGGCAGAGGCCCCGAATATCGTTCCAGCCTTCAGCAAATCAACGTTCCAGAGCAGGTAGATTCTCTCATAGTACCCGTACAGCTCAACAGATGGGTTCACATGGCTGATTTAGGTTGGTATAGTGGCGACCACCACATCCATGCAGCAGGTTGTTCGCACTACGAAAGTCCAGCAGAAGGTGTTCTTCCAGAGCATATGTGGAGACAGATACAGGGTGAAGATCTCAATATGGGAAGTAATTTGACCTGGGGCCCTTCCTGGTATCACCAAAAAGAATACTTTACGGGTGAATCCCATCCCCTTTCTGATCAGGAAAATGTCCTGCGCTATGATGTAGAAGTGTCTGGCTTTCCTTCCTCGCATGCTGGTCATATTGTCCTATTGAACATAAAAGAAGATGATTATCCTAATACTACCCAAGTCGAGGAATGGCCAAGTTGGACACTTCCAGTTTTACAATGGGCCAAAGATCAGGGGGGTATTGTTGGGTATGCTCATTCAGGTTGGGGATTGGCACCGGTAAATCCTACGACAGACTTACCTAATTATGAATTACCTAAAATGGATGGAATCGGTGCGAATGAATATGTGGTAACCGTTGCGCATGAAGCTGTAGATTTTTACTCGGCAGGGGATACCCCCATACACTGGGAATTAAATAACTGGTATCACAGCTTGAATTGTGGATTCCGAGTACGTCTGAGTGGCGAGACAGATTTCCCATGTATTTCGGATGAAAGAGTGGGCGCTACGCGTTCCTATGCCAAACTCGAGGGGGAGTTGAACTTTGAAAGTTATATGGACGCCTTAACAGCAGGTCGCACCTACATATCAGATGGTTTTTCTCATTTGATAGATTTTAAGGTAAATGATGTGAATCTGGGGGAAAATGGCAGTGAGTTAGCAGTAAGCTCAGGTACTACCCTTAGTGTATCTGGTAAAGCAGCGGCTTTTCTCAGCGAACAGCAAGGCCCCGTCGAGCGTAGCGTCGCCAATAGGCCTTTGCACGAATATCCCTATTGGCATGTGGAACGTGCTCGCATAGATAGCAGCCGACAAGTAGCTGTGGAGCTATTGTCAAACGGCGTTCCGGTATCCAGGCAAGTAATCACAGGAGATGGAAACTGGGAAGATGTACAGTTTGATTATCAACCCAAGGAATCCTGCTGGTTGGCGCTACGTATTTATCCCAGTTCTCATACCAATCCCATATTTGTAACCGTAGATAAAAAGCCCATTCTCGTTCCCAAAAGCGTAGAATGGAACCTCGCAGCAGTAGATCAATGTTGGGAGCAAAAGAAAACACGTATCCGTGAGGAAGAGAAAGTAGCAGCTAAACAGGCATACGAACAAGCAAAAGAGGTGTATCGAGGTCTGCTGGATGGTGAGTGAGTGTTTAAGACATGCAATAATGTATAAAAGAACCAGGCTACCATACTCAAGGCTTTTTAACCAACACAATCACCTTCTCAGTCATCTCCTCTACCTTTTTTCGACTAAAGGCCACAGGGAAAAACTGGTCCTCTGCCCAGTATTTGAATAGGTCATTGTAATGGGGGCTGTCTGGATCGCCCGACTGTCCAGGACTGTTCATCCCTACACATTTATCCCAATCTGCAAGATCTACGATTATCCTGAAAGAGGCACCGGAACTTTGATTATTACCCGATGCGGTATTATTTACCGTAAAACTATTTCCTCCACGTGGTAAAGGGCCCACATTGAGCTTGTTCTGAAGCTCAGGTTCCACAATATTACCCAGAGAATGCGTTAAACGAATATGCTTATAGTTTTCTTGACCATATACCCAATTGCTCATGTCAGTACCAAACTTTTCTTTCATATTATTAACTGAAGCGATAAAAGTAGATATTAGTAATTCCTCCCTGGCATCAAGCGGTTGGGCTCCCAGACGATGAGAAGGAAGCGTAAGGGCATCTATACATGTACGCATAGGCATCCAGCTTATATATTCCTTTGCTTCATCTGGTATGATTCTTTTTCGTACTTCATCTACTAGTGCTCTTTCCCATGCTACATAGATCCCTGCCGCTACAGAGCCGGGATTTAATCGAAAATCCCAATATCTCAAGTATTCAAGTGCTTGAATATTCAATTCTTCAGTCAAGTCCAAATCAAAGAGCAAGGGTGTAAGTGTTCTTGCAGGAATCGATACATAATCTGTTTGCAGTCGCATCATGTCCATAAGACTGTGTATTCTGCCCGATCCCAGTACTTCTTTCAAACGATTCCCTCTATATGGATCTGCCCATTCATATCCCAACGCTTCTGGATATTCATACTCACGAGGAGTAACCTGCTGATTGGCAGTTGAAATAAAGCCCTCTTCGGGGTTTACTACATGTGGCTTTGCTTGAATAGGTAAATATCCACTCCATTCGTAGCGACCATCACCAGGTACAGGTATCAATCCCGACCAATTTTCTCTTACAGGTGCAATACCTACCGCTTGCCAACCAATATTTCCTTCCTTATCTGCCCAAATCATGTTTTCTCCAGGAATATGACTGTATGTACACGCTTCCCGGAAACTTTCCCAGGTATCTGCCTGATCCATCCTCAGACTTGCTAAATAGGGTGAACCACCTATCTCCATCCACCCTGCCCTAATAGCAAAAGCGCGGGAGGTTTCAGTATTTTCAAACACTACCGGACCATGACGAGTGTATTTATATGTATGATATATATCCTCTTGCCCTTTAACCTTAATTGTATCCTCTATCAGCTTCATATCTTCCCATTGTCCATTATACCAATATTGATCAGGATTCTGAGGGTTTGTTTCGTAAACATATAAATCTTCTGCATCAGTATTAAATACGGTAAGCCCCCAAGCCCCGTGTTCATTATGACCAATAGAAATGCCCGGGATTTCCGGTTCTCCCCCACCTATTACATTCCATCCAGGTGCATGTAAATGTGCCCAATATCTCAATGAAGGTACTGCCTGTGTTCTGTGAGGGTCATTGGCCATAATGGGATATCCACTTTGAGTAAGTTTCCCTGAAACCACCCAATTATTGGAACCAATATCATTTTTTACGTCTATATTTAAAGGCTCCAGCGCCCAGATGGTATCTGATTGTAATTCCGTTGGGAGATCCATAGCAAGATCTTCGGATTGAAATCGTACCGGTCTACGGAAAGCATTATAAATGCCCAGAATATCCTGATCCCAATCAATATCTTCCAACTTTGGGTCTATTGTTAGATCGGGTTTGTTGGGATGAAAGCCCATCAAACCCTGGGTATCTTCACCCCCTATAGCTTTTACCAACCTTACATATTCCAATTCATCGGTAATATTACCCAATAAGCCTTGATGCCTGGATACGACTACCTCTGGTGTCCAAAATTCGGGCTGAGTATCAAGCAGTTCAAATTCTACAGGAAGCAGTTCTGGCATTTGTCGTGTCAATTCTATATAGGCATTGACTCCATTAACAAACTGTGTGATGATTTCATTTCCCCGTGGATGGTAATGGTTCATCTCCTGCTCCATGTTTCCTCGGAATTTGAAGAGTCGTGTTCCGATATCCCTTTGTAGCTCCCTTTTCCCCAGCAATTCAGCTACTGTACCCAACGCCTGCCTCCTCCATATTTCCAATTGAAACAAACGGTCTCTGGCAGCATTAAATCCCTGTGCAAAGAACAAGTCATGTTCATTTTGGGCATAAATGTGGGCGATTCCCCATGTATCAACACAGATTTCTACTTTACGGTCTATTCCTGACAATTTTATTGTGTCAGATTGTATCGTTTGCGCGTTTAGGATGCAGGGAGTACACATACCTACAAAGAAAACAAGTACAAAATTCAGATAATTCATTAGATATGAGAATTGGGTTAGTTCAAATTAACATCTTTCATTGAAATGACAAGTTTCAAGAAGCATGGCCATGATATATTTAATAATATTTGAAAAATGGGTGCATCTGTATAAGAGGTAACTTCAATTGGGAAAAACTGGTCCATTTCCAATACACAAATAAGACGTTTTTAAGATTTTTTTACTTATTAATAAAATCTTCCAAAAAATTAAACTACTTTTCGAAGTAAGTATTACTATTAATTGATTTTCACAAAAAACCTAAGCAAAAACCTTTTGTAGTAACATGAATAGACGCCATAAATACCCAGGGCAAATCAAATATATTTCCCTATTTGCCTTCCTCTTGTCAATGCATATTACACTGGCATTTCCTCATGAGAAGTACGAATTTCCACTTACATTCGTAGATCTAATAGATCGGCAGATCACAGGATCAGTAACAAATGAAGACAACCAGTCCTTAATAGGGGCTACTATTTTAGCTAAAGGGACAACTGTAGGTACCCTGACAGATGAGGAAGGAAAATTTTCTCTTAACATACCTGATGCGGTCAGCACTTTGATTGTATCATTTATCGGCTATGCTACTCAAGAAGTAGATATTCAGGGCCGGAGTAGCGTCAATATTGTGTTAATTGAAAGTATTTCCAGTCTGGATGAAATCGTAGTCACGGGTTATGGTAGCACCAAGAGACGCGACCTGACAGGTGCTATTTCGTCAGTTTCTGGTGAAGACTTAGACGATGTACCCACATCCAATGTCATTGATCAGGCTCAGGGACGTCTAGCGGGAGTAGATATCGTCAAACAAGGCGGGTTTCCAGGTGCCAGACTGCAAATTACCATTCGAGGGAATCGTTCCATCAATGCGAGTAATGCATCCTTAATTGTGATAGACGGAATTCCTAGCTCAGGAGGAGAAATCGTATTTAATCAAAATGATATTGCTTCCATAGAAGTGCTCAAAGATGCCAGTGCCGTAGCCATTTATGGATCTAGAGGAGCAAATGGAGTGGTATTGATCACAACCAAAAGAGGGAAAGCTGGAAAAAAAGCTGAGATCAGCTATGATGGATATTATGGGTTAAAATATCCATATGAACATATCGACCTGATGAATGGTGAAGAGTATGCACAATTTGTAAGGGTAGCCAATGGGTTAGTACCTGAAGATGCAAGCAATGATGAAATTATTTTGGATCCATTCTTAGCGGAAAATATGCGACAAGGCATTTCTACTGATTGGATGGATGAAATATTACAAACGGGCACTCAGCAAGACCATCAACTATAAGTAAGCGGTGGGAAAGAAAGTTTCAAGTACTACATTGCTGGTGGATATTATGAAGAAAAAGGTATCTTAGAAAAAAGCGATTTTGAAAGATATTCCCTTCGGACCAATCTTGATGCACAGATTAACAGGAAGTTAACACTAGGCATAAGTTCCTCTGCATCTGTAAATACTACTAACTTCATGTCCTCAGCTGTGACTAGAAACGCATTATGGTATATTCCCATTGTTGATCCTTTCGATTCAGATGGCAATATATTACCCTTTCCCAATCCTAGTGAAAACCTCATTACGTCTCCTTTACTACAGTATGCACCGGGTCAATATATAAATGAGGAAAGATCCTATCGTTTCTTCTATAATGTATATGGTGAATATCAATTTGCCAGGTTTCTTTCTTACAGGCTAAATGTGGGTACTGATCTGGCCTCCTTCAGGTTGGGTACTTTTAATGGAGATTTAACTGGGAATCCCAGCAATGGATCGGTAAGCAATGGAGTAAATTTTGCCTATACAATTGAAAATATCCTGAACTTTGATAAAGCATTTGGGTCCCACTATTTGAATATATTAGGGATGTTTAGTACTCAGGAGGAAAGAACAGAAAGATCATCTCTAAGAGGCCAAGATATTCCCATCAACCGATCTACGTTCTATGATCTGGGAAGTGCTGCAAATATTACAGGTATCTCCAGTTCGTTATCAGAATGGGGGTTATTATCCTATTTAGGGAGAATTAACTATCGATTCAAGGAGCGTTATTTGCTTACTTTATCAGGTCGAGCTGATGGCTCTTCTCGCCTGGCTGAAGGAAACAAATGGGCATTTTTTCCCGCCGCTTCGGCAGCGTGGATCATTTCTGAAGAAGATTTCTTTGACATAGTACCTGTATCATTTTTAAAATTCCGAGCGAGTTATGGTGAGGTAGGAAACACTTCTATAAACCCTTTTCAAACTCAGGGAGGATTGGTAAGGTCTGTATACGCCTTTGGCAACATAGGTGCTTTTGGGTTTAGCCAGGCGACCATTCCCAATCCCGATTTGAAATGGGAAATTTCCCGCACGTTCAATTTTGGGTTGGATTTTGCCGTATTTAACGAGAGAATCTCTGGAACACTGGAGATATATAATACCAGGACGCGAGATCTCATATTGAGCAGGCAACTTCCCGTTACTTCTGGATATGAAGAGATATTAGAAAACATTGGTTCAACTCAAAATAATGGCTGGGAATTATCCCTCCAATCCAAGATCGTTTCATCGAAAGGGTCAGGATTTAATTGGGATGTCGATCTGAATGTATTTTCCAATAATGAGGAGATCGTAGAATTATTCAGTGGTACGCAGGATGATATAGGGAATCGATGGTTTATAGGGCAGCCCATAGATGTGTTTTACGACCATCAATTTGATGGAATCTGGCAATTGGATCAACAAACAGAAGCAGCGCAATGGGGTCAACAACCTGGAGATATTAGAATAAAAGATGTAAATGGGCGAGGTGATGATGGAGAATTAACTAACCAACCAGATGGAATCTTAAACAACGATGACAGAACCATTTTGGGTTCTACGGTTCCTGATTGGAGCGGAGGGATCAATAATAGATTTTCTTTTAAAGGACTCGATTTAAGTATACTGGTATATGCACGCCAAGGTCAACTTTTACAAAGTGGATTTCATTCTCTCGATTTTTGGAATGGGAGAGTCTCTTCAATCAGACATAACTATTGGACACCCAGTAACCCTAGCAATGAAATACCTGTACCCAGGGTTCAGGCTCCTTCTCAATACCGATCTTCTGTATCATATTTTAATGGTTCATTTGTCAAGATCAAAAATATCAGTCTGGGTTTTAGCTTACCTCGCAGGTGGCTTGATCAACTGGGAATAAACAAATTACGTTTTTACGCAACTGCAACTAATCCACTTATATTTTCAGAATATGATTTCCTGGACCCTGAAACTGCAAACGGTTTTGTTCCAGCAAGTACTTTTTCAACTTCTACTTATATTTTTGGTATTAATCTCAATTTCTAACGGACGTAACAACAGACTTGAAATGAATCCTATGAATAAACACTCACTTTTATCAGTACTATTTTTGATACTGTTTACTATAACCTCTTGTAATGAAATCCTTGAAGAGGACCCTGTAAGTCAAGTTACAGCTGCTACTCATTATGTCGATCAGGATGGACTCGAGGATGGATTAAAGGCTGCTTATACCCCTTTGAGATGGTTTTATGGTATGGAAGGAGGGATGTATTTCACTATAGCTGCCACAGATATTTGGACTGCTGCATCTGATGGAAACCGAGGTCAACCTGCACTCAATAGATATACCCCTAATTTTAATAGTACAGTGGCTTTTATTGATGGTGTTTGGTCCACTTTCTATATATTGATTAATCAGTGTAATACTATTGTTGATAGAGCAGCAGATATCCAAAGCATCGATGAGGAAGAAAAAAACAGGATAGTAGGAGAAGCTAGATTCCTCAGAGCACTCGCTTACTTCCATCTGGTACAACAGTTTGGCGATGTACACTTTACATTGGAAGAAACCATAGGAGCAGAGACTGAAGCCTTTCGCACTCCTATAAATACTATATATGAACAAGGTATTATCCCTGATCTGGAATTTGCGATCACTAACTTACCATTTACTACACAAGACTATGGAAGAGCTACCAAAGGAGTAGCCGAAGCACTCATGGCAAGAGTACGACTAGTAAGAGAAAATTGGTCTGAAGCACAACTGAAAGCAGAAAGCGTCATCAACAATTATTCCTACGAATTAGTCAAACCCTATGCTGCGCTTTGGGATATTGATAATGATGTGAATAGTGAAATCATTTGGTCTGTACAATATACAGACGATCCTCTCACAAACGGTACGGGGAATCGCACACACTTATATTTTGTATATCATTATGAAAGAAATTCCGCTATGATGCGAGATACTGAAAACGGACGCCCCTGGGCTCGATTTATGCCTACTAATTTCTTTTACAATCTATGGGATCCTTCGATTGATAGTCGTTACCACGGTTCATTTAAAACTGTCTGGATTGCAAATAAACCAGGTGAAATCAATGGAAATATAGTATCTCCTGGCGATACCTCTATTAGAATCGTCTTATATCCAGTTGAGGATTCTCTGCAGGAAAAAGCTCCTTATTGGTATATAGATTATCATAATGAGGAAGTGACTACTCAGGAAAATCCAATGGAAATAGGTGGGTTAGGAAGGGGTAATTATCCGGTCTTGAGTAAATTCCTGGACCCTTTGCGAGCTAACTTCAATGATCCAAGTGGACAAAGAGATTTTCCCGTAATCCGTCTGGCAGAAATGTATCTCATTGCTGCCGAAGCTGCATACATGCAAGGAAATGCAGAGCTCGCCGCTCAATATATCAATGTGCTGAGAACCCGAGCTGCGGTGGAAGGCAAAGAGACAGACATGCAAGTTTCTGCAGAAGACATGGATATCGATTTCTTTCTGGATGAAAGAGCCAAAGAACTTGCAGGTGAAATGCATAGGTGGTATGACCTCAAAAGAACGGGAAAACTCTTGGAAAGAGTCAGGCTATATAACCTGGATGCTGCTCCTAATATACAGGAAAAGCACTTAGTCAGACCCATACCCCAAAACCAAATTGATAGGGTAAGCAATCCTGGAGACTTTCCCCAAAATCCTGGTTATTAAGAGCTATTGGAAGCAGTATCAGAAAAATATCTCCTGCTTGGGAGCGGTTCTTTTTACTCATATGATTATTATGTAAATTTAAGACTATACTGAGTCAATCAGCTGCCAGAACATTCAATTACCTGACCTATGAGCGCAACCCAAAGTAAGCCTCCTCGCAAACTCCCACTACTATCGCGCCTGATCATTTTAGTGGGTGGCATTCCTTCCCAGATTGGATGGTCGATCTTGTGTTATGGCATGATATTCTTCTGGATATTTGTCATCAATGCTGAATGGCCCTATATCTTATCCATGAAAAAAGGGCAACCTCACACTGCTGAAATTGTTGATATCACTCCTACCGGTTTGCTGGAAAGCTGGAAACCTATCTTTCGGTATACATATACCTATGAGGTACATGGCAAAAGCTATACTGGTAAGGCATACCTCAAAGGAAACCAATTGGATGAAGGTCATATGGTAAACATCGAGTACCTTACTAACAACCCTTCAGTTTCAAAAATGATGAATGCCAGATCCGCACCCTATGGCAGATGGATTTTGTTTCTGATTGTCATACCTCTGATTGGATTGGCATTTATCCTATACAGCTTTAGGAAAAATATGAAATCCCTCGATTTAATAGAATGTGGCCTTTTTGCAAGTGGCAAGATGATTCATAAGGAAGCTACAACCAGCCGGATCAATAATCAGCCCATTTATAAAGTTATCTACGAATTTGAGGCAGAAAATGGGAAGTCATATAAGGCTGAAGGAAAAACCCATCGTGCTCACCTACTTCAGGAAGGAGTAGATCAACAGATTATTTATGCCCAAAAAGAACCCTCGTATTCTGTATTATTCGATACTATTCCATTTGCTCCCAAAATGGATGAAGAAGGTAGTTTTCTCCCTATCCCTAAAAGGAACATGTGGGTGTTAGTACTTCCCGTATTGACAGTGTTTGGCAATATTGGGTATATACTTGGGAGATTTGTTTTATGAATAATTAGGATGGGTGGGGATCATCCACGATCACAATGATGCCTTCTTTGGGTGTAGATCCCAAATTCTCCCACTTATTGACAAATTCCTGATGATTCAAAACTTTCTTTCCCTGTGCGGGATCCGCAATCTGTATGTATCGTTCATTCGCATCAAAGACTACTACAAAATGCCTTTGTTCCCAAAAGGCGATACAAGGTAGTACAGCTTCCTTCATAAACTCACAGAATTTCCCCCTCATGGGTCTTGGGTATAAACCTATTTCCTGTATCGCTTGGGTTAACTGAAGCATATTGATTCCGTTTGGTGTGGTAAATCTGCGAATCTCCTCTACAGAAGGCTGATAATCGATACCATAATATTTTGCAACCATACGAAGACAAGCATTTCCACAGTCATTTACTCCCTCTTGATGGAAAAAGGGGAAAAAACTAGCTGGCATTCTCGTCAATAACTTCATATTTCCTGGTCTAAGTTATTGGGGAAAATTTCTAAAAATCCAGCCTGAATCATATTTTTAGCCACTTGAATTTGATCCTGCTCACTTATTTGAAGGGATGAACCTAACTCCTTCACTGAGAAAGTGGGAGTTTTCTCGATCTGCTTAAGTTCCTCCTTCCAAAAAATAGGAAAAGTCAGATATTTCCCCTCAAAGGCAAGCATACACTTCCCTTGCCCTTTATCTTCTTGTATGATATATGATAATCCAGGCTTTATTCTTAATAATGTATCAGTTTGTAACGCATGTATGCTCATCATGTGTGCCATTCGGTTCTGAGACATTGATGTCCTATGCTTTGCAAATGACGAATCTAATAATGTATGAATGTCAGCCTGTTGAATAAGATCTATCAATTGTTCCTTAAGCGTACGTTGATATTTCTCCATCTCAATGTCAGATCCCAAAAAACCAAAAGGTACATATTCATTGAAAAAGGAATGAGTCTGAGTTGCTTCCTCTAACAAACGGATAATGTCTTTTCCTTTAGGAGGTACAATTCCCAATGAAAGATGGAAAGAATATTCATTGCCAGTACGCACGCTATGTACTAACCCTCTTGGCAAGTACAACAAACTACCTGCTGTTACATCTATTGTTTGTAAGGGTTGTTGCTCTGTATAATGGTGCAGATCCTGACCATGCGATAGCATGGGTCCATCAGCCATACCATATATATTCCATAGTTTATTCCCTGCAAGTTGGAGCGAGAATACACCATAAGGATCTGTATGAGGCAAAAATCCTTGGGAATGAGGAGGAGAAATGATTAAATGAGTAACAATTTTTGCCTTAAGTGTTTCTTCAAGCCTACCTACAAAGTATTTTAACTTAGGGAATAAACTATCGGGATAGTTCAAGTATAGGCTATATCCCTGATTGAATAACCTGCCTACTTTCTGGTGATCCAGTACATTTGATGCTACATCATTCAGGACTTGTTTAGTACTCCAGTTCTGTATGTTCGCTTCTAATTTGCCAGAATAAAATTTAAAGGGTGATACAGCTAAGTTATCATTACCAAATAGATAATTATCAATATCCTCTATAGAAACAATTGAATCGTAATACCCTCTATTTTTCCTCGGAACATGCAAATACTGTTTTTCCCAATAATCTTTGATAAAATCCTGAGAATCTATAGGTGCAAGTATATCGGTAAATTTCATACAATGGATTCCCTTTGTAAACTAGCAAAAATATCTGCCAGGAGATAGAATACCCTCCGGGTCCAGTGCTTGCTTAACGGTTTTGTGCAAAATAGTCTCTTTCAATTGTGTTTTACCTGCTTCCATATGCAATATATCCAGTCGAGTATGTGTACATCCCATCTCTTCTACATATTGAAATACAGTGGAATGACAAGATAAAGCTGCCGAATCTTCACCTTCTACTTCTCTGTCAAATAAAAGCTGTTGAAATACTTTGACATAGCGATCATTTAGTGTAATGAAAGAAATAATAGGTTCAAAGCCATGTTCAATAATGATCTTGTCCACATTCTCCAAGACTTGCTCAATGAGCTTCCCATCAAAAGGGATTAAAAAGGTATTCCAGAGCACACCGCATAGTTCTGCGCCAGGGTCAATATGAGTTGGCACTTGTCCTTTTTTCCTCCAATAAAGGGATTTAATGCTGTTTCCAGAACTATGGCCCAGTAAATGATTGCGATCCCAACTCTCTAAGATCTGACTGAAATTCATATATCTTCCACCCATTAGCTTATTGAGCACCCTTAACATGCTAATTTTTCGGGTAGACAGTTGAGACCAATAGTTTTTCCGTTTAATATATGGGCGAATTTCTGTGAAAAGTTCATGTAATTGAGCCTTCCCAATAGATCGGTGATCCACATATACCCCACCAAATGCATACCAGGTGCTATAGTTATTGGATAATTGCTGGATTTGGGTCCTGTCAAGGGTACTACTCCCTTTCTTAATACCATTTAATGGAGTTTTTACAGCAAGTTGCTTGTAATCATTCCACCAAGTGATAGGAGAATGAAGAATACGTCTATGATACAAGCTGCGTATACGTTCCAATATCTGAGACAAGCGCTGAGAGGGAGGAAGGGCAAATGAAAACGTGCGGAAAAACTTAGGTACCGGCTGCAACCAAAGTGTCAACTGAGTAACAACTCCAAAATTAGACTGAAAAAATAATTCCTGAAAGCCTGGCCCTACACCAGTCTTACATAGATTAGCAACTCGTGAGTTCTTAATATTCCCAAAGCCTGTTTCTACAATGTTACCGTTTGCAAGTACCACCTGGAGGTGACAGGCATATTCAGATCGCTCACAATAGGGCCCCACACCATCCCCTCTTTCCAAAATGTTCCCCAACACGCTCGCTTCAGGGTCCCCTCCTATAGTATTCAGAAAATGATTGCCTCCTTCTTTCACCAGATATTCACTAAGTTGTCGAAAAGTTACACCAGGCTCTACCCGTACCGTACCAAATGTCTTATCATAAGAAATAATGCGGTTCATACTAGAAAGGTCAAGGAGAATCATAGCATCTTTCACGGGAACTTTGGAACCAAAACCCCAGTTTTTTCCCTGACTAACGGTATATACCTTTAACTGATTTTTTACCGCAAATGAGATAATTCTCACGATATCTTCAACAGATTGAGGCTTTACAATTAATTGGCTTTGAGTATCTGTTTGAAAAGTAGCTGTATTTGCATCGTACAGTGAGAATACATCATCCAGGATTACGTTTTCAGGAACAATATGAGAAAGCTTCTCCTTATACATATTGGTATCCAATATTTAATGCTTCAATTAAGCGTTCTTCTTGTTCGTATGCTTGAAATTGCTGTTGGTAATATGCTACGTGTTGTAAAATCTCAAGGGATTGCATTTGCTCAAAACAATACATCATGTAGTCCCTATGGACGTTTGATTTATCCATAATCCCAAGTCCAATTTTCTTACTTTCTATCTTTTGGGTGAACTCATGCCCATCAGCAGAATGAGGAATACTCAGTATGGGTTTTCCATGTGTAATGGCAGATACTACACTGGTGCTTTGAGCAGAACATATCACAAAGTCAACGTCAGATGATATATGTCCCAAAGGAATAAATGGGCTTCCAAATAGATTATTTGGAAACTCCTGCATATTTTGCAGGTAATCTGCTCGTCCAAAATCCGCCACGAAATGATACGGAAGTTCCTTAATTACATTCAGCAGTTGATCCCAAAAAAGCGTATCCCCAAATAGTCGTCCAATTTGTAAATATACAATAGGTCTTTGTTGACCCTTACTATCCCTAATGAATCTATTAAGCCTCGGATTTTTGTATGCAGGTTCCCAATACAAAGCCCCAACATGAGACACCATGGGAGGAAGTTCACGAGGTTCATCTAGCGACGGAATGTTTCTTATGAGGTATTTATCTCCTATTAGAGGACTATTTTCGGGTGAAACTGGTATTGGAGGCAGGGAAAGCTTTGCTCTGTTTTGATTATAAAATCCCGTAAATTCCTTGATTCTCCATTCTTTAGTGGGATTTTCTTCTCCAATACCAGGATATAAATATTCACAAAAACCTATATTGATAAAAGGGATTTCGTACTTTTCAGCGACAAGCATGGCCGACAATCCCAAAGGATTGCTAACAATCACATCAGGTCTGTAGGATTCAATAATCTTACTGAAAGTATCGACTGTATTACTCAGATAGGGATCACAGTACCAAGTCCCTGGAAACAGAAAAGGTTCTCCGCTAGCCTGGTTAAGGATACCTACACTAGGAATACCGTTTAAGTTCAATAAATCCACATAGCGAATGGTCGTAGCAAATAATACGTCCTCTCCCCTCTCCTGCAAAATATGAGCAATCTTTATTGCTGGAAATAGATATCCAAAACTTGTCAAAGGGATGAACAGGTATTTTCTGTTGGAGCTCATTATGATTGCATTTCTGCTTGTCTCAACAAGCGCTTCGAAATATTAAAATTTGTTGGGTCGCTAGCTGGATTGATATAAATAGCCATTCCCGCAGACATAACGGCTTTTTCGTATTGATGGGACTGCATATATGTAGCGGAAAGATTATTATGAGCAGAAGCAAACTGTTTGTGTAATTCGATCGCTTGTAGAAAGTCTGCTTGGGCTTCATTTAAATTTCTCAAACCGTAATGCAGGGTTCCTCTCATATTATAAAGTTCTGCCAGTACTTCCTTACGATCTCTATGAAAAGCAATAGCTTCAGTAAATGACTGAATGGCAGAGATATAATCCCCAGTATTCATTAAATAAGCTCCTTCTTCCGCATAGTAATTATAGGTGTTAAGCTGGTAGGAGTTATTTTCACGCTTATCGTATCTCAACACATACCCTTTTTTATCCACTAAGTTACCCGAATCATACGTGCATCCTAAAAACATTCCATATTTTGTCCCAAAAATTTCACTTCCTGCAGCAGTGATATTATCCCAATCTTTTTTTCCCTCAAAAGCATCCCAGGATACGCCCGCGGTATAGGTTTTCTGTACGGTTGATAGCTTACCATTACAATATCGATGAGATATCAAAAAGGGAGAAGATTGTGCAGGACCTACTTGAAAAGGTGCTAAATGATAGGTTTTGACTGATAAGATATGTTGAGTTTTATCCATCGAAAAACCCAACAAAAAGCATATTTTTCTTTGCGAAGAAATATCTCGATATGCTTCAGATATCTGATCCATTCCCGGTAGTTTCGCCAATTCTGGCAAGATGTTCTTCCAGGATTCTACTACACACAAGTAAAGACTTGGCGGAGATTTGTCCGGTCCGAAACATTGTTTGGAATAGAGCATCTTATTAGAGAAACGCTGAGTAAACAGCTTGAAGGCTTCAATAACAGGTTGTGGATATTCCTGCGCTGTAGCAGATAGTATGAGAGCTTTCGCCCTATTCATCCCACCTATAACCAGTTCAAATCCCGATGGATGCATGACTATCTCCACATAATGGCTCAAATCTACAGATTGGAGTATGTCCAGCGTTTTTCTATCAGATAGCTTATAAAAAGCTGCCAATTGATAGAGTTCTTCTCTGATCTTCCTTTGAAGATCCTGCTCAATATTGAAGTCATGCATGCGATACGATTGTTGAAGTTGATTCTTTTCCATACGCTTTCATACTCTCCACAGTATGCATCTTAGGTGTCAATTCATAAGGGTTAGTTGCGATTTCAGCAGGATCATAGTCTTCGTTTGAAATTACTCCCTGTTTTTCTGCTCTGAGTACGAGTCGCTCATTGATAGAATATTTTATACTTGGACAAGGGAGAATGGACTCTCCCGAAGTATCTGATGCATAGATAAATTTGTGGGCACAATATCCACTACAATTAGGTAGTATTTTACAACTCCTACAAATTTCATTATCAAAGGGATTAAAAGTATCCCATTTTTGCTTATTGGCATCAGTACTAGACAGGATCATCGTGTCATCGGAAATATTTCCAACCCTTTTTTCGGGGAATGTCACCGTATCCCAGCATTTGTGGATGTCGCCATTGGGAACCAATATAAAATCGTTGGGGCGTAAAGCAGAGCATATCCCTAAGAATCTCGGAGGGTATGGCAAGTCTGCTAGCCCATGCTCAAAAGCGTATCTATATAATTCTACTTCCAACTGCCCATAATCCATTTTCATCATCATCTTATCCGATACATCCTTACACCCTTCAGTGATAGACTCAACGGGACTGAAGTATAATTTAAAGTTTTTCTTATGGGATAATCCTCTATCTACTAAATCTTCTATTAGTCCGCGAATACCGTCTTTATTTCGCTCGTCAATATTTACTCGAATATTTACGTGGATGGGTACCTCATCGATCCAGTCTTTGAGGTGATTGAGAATTCGATCATAGGTACCCTTCTTGGAGAGGAGATGTCTACGTGCATCGTGAAACTCTTGTGATCCATCAAGGGTTATCTGTACAGTATGAAGGCCACGGTCATATAGAGCCTGAGCAGTCTTTTTATCCATCAGGTACCCATTGGATACCATCAAAGCCGAGTACGTAATATTTCTGGACTTGGCAATAGGGATCATGCGATCGGCAAGATTCATGACGATCTTTTTCTTTACGAGGGGTTCTCCTCCATACCATATAAACTGTACATGCTTAAGCTCAGGTCGCTCATCCAGTATTTTTTCAAACATCTTAACGATACCATCCTGTACTTCCTGCTTCATAGTCTCTAAGGGCTTATCCAACCCTTGAAAACAATAATCACAGCCAAAATTACAGGCCAAGGTAGAACACACAATGAAGTTGATAGCATCTGATTTAAACCTGGCCTCTTCATACATTTCCTGAACGATCATCATTTCATCAACTTCATCCGGAATTAGGTAACCCTGGCTCATCATTTGGTGCATAGATGCTGTGGCGAAGGCGATGTCCTCGCCAAAAGAAAGATTTCTTACTTGCTTTGCCCTGTCTAACTCCTCTACATCCTCTTTTTCAAGAAGACTTAAAGACCTACTCAGGGAATTGTACATCAATAGTCTTCCTCCCTTCATCTTAATCTTTATATTGTAAATAGATTCTTTCAATTGTTAGGTTTTAGTGTAGAATTAAATAATGAAATGATCTCGCTTACCAGTTTCCGCCTATAGGAAGGGCAATACAGGCAACTGCACCACAGAACCCAACTTGAGCAGCGCATACACCTGCTCCCTGCACACCAAAGTTGGCATCTGCACCACATACATCTGTACCGCTTACGTTTCCAGCACAAGCGCTAGCACCATTTACCTCAGCGCCTGCCACATCCCCAGCACATACATTTACTCCTGATGCTACTGCACCACAAACTGCCCCTGCACCAGCTACTGCACCACATGCACTGGCACCTGCCACATCTCCTGCACATGCCGTAGCTCCTGAAGCTGAAGCTCCCCCTACATTTCCGATACCCGTTACTACTCCACATACTTCAACTGCCACCACATCTACTGTACAGACAGATACCCCTCCTGCTACTGCCCCACATACATTCCCAGAACATGCCACTGCCCCACAAGCACTGGCTCCTGCTGCCGCTCCCGCACATGCTGTGGCTCCTCCAGCCGTAGCCCCTGCTGCTGCTACTGCACAACTTCCAGTTGCAGAAGCACTTGATCCAACGGCTTGGTTGAAGGAGGAATTTGTACTCGCAGAGTGAGGGACATGCCTATGGGTGTTCGACGCCCAGCTTGGACGACCATATCTATCGTAGGTAACCAGATTTCCATCATTCTGCATGATTAAATAACTTCCGACATATCTTCTACCCCATCTTTGAGAAGCAAATATGGGTTGATTGCTGCCATTATAAATGACAAAATGTCCATCTGATTTTTGCATAATCACTTTTCCGGGACTGGTATTCGATCGCTCGTAAGGTGCAACCCAAATCGCTCTATTATTCCAATCATATACAACAAAATTACCACTATGTTCGTAAGTAGCACGAAACATTCCACTTCTGGATATCAAAAAATCCCCTGCATATAAGGATTGACCCGATATAAGTCGATCTCCACGATTGGCTCCTCCATAGTAGTTTTGAAGCTCTGAATTAACAATAGTTTTCATATGTATGTTGGGTTAATTTTTCAGAATGATGATAAGGCGAATTCAATAGAACGTGCATGATCTTACCAATATGTGCTATTTGATCTCGTACAGCAGATTAGCAAGTAATTCCAGGTGCTCATTTAGATAATTTTCAGGAAGTTTAACTTTACCATCTGCTTCCTTAATCTTATCTTTAATTTCTTCAATAGACATACCTAAAAATGCATCATAAGCCTTTTCCGGAGAGGCTAGCCCCAATCCTACCACTGCTATTTCTGCCAGATTTCCGTCAATTTCTCCTGGATATGCAAGCAGCCATGAAGCCATTTGCGCCCAAACGGTAGTGCGCGCTGCACTCAATCCAGAAATACGTTCGCCAACTGTAGGATTTGTGCTGAGAGCGGCAAGGTCAGTCACATTATTTTCTATGAGAACTCCACGATATGTAGTTCCAATGCCTTCTATCGCTTCCAAGGGTAAACCTGGATGGCCAATAGTCAGAGTTACTGTTTCACCTGGATTTTTTACGCTTCCAACAACAGGATATACCTCCATCACTATACCATGTTGAGACATATCATTTATTTGATGAACCACAATTTCAGGCTCAAACCCTGTAGTCCTTAGTTCAGTAACTGCTAAAAACTTTGGTAGACCTAGTACATTGGGTACGGTAAGCGGAGGGCCTAATGTCTCTTGGGTATCAATAATGCCCTTATCATACAAGATCGCTTCAGTTTCAATGAGCCCTTCAAGTGCAGCAGGGTGAAAAGGGTCCAGTTCTAATGCCTTTCTAAAGCATTCGAGAGCTTTTTTATAGCTGTGAGCTGTTTTTTGGCTTGTATAGAATATAGCAAGCTGCGCACAATCAGAAGCCCTGGGATTGAGCTCTACCTTTTTAATTAAATGCTCCCACTTCTTTATCTTAAACAAATAGTTTTCTTCTCTAAAATCGAAATCGTGAACACGGTCAGATACATCATCATAAGCTTTAATTGCTTCTTCTACTAATCCAAGCTTTAAACAAACATCTCCCAGCTCCTTATACGCATCATTAAATTCAGGATCCATCTCTATTGCCTTTTCAAAATCCTCTTTTGCCTTATAGTAGGATCCTTGTCTGTCAAATAATATGCCCCTTTTATAAAACAACTGTGGCGAAGGCTTCTCTTTGAGTTTATCTGTCATGCGTTTGCCCTCTCTGGCAAGTAGCCAGTTTAGCTCGTGGGTGTCTGGGTCCAGTTCATGAGCTTTTGCCCCAAATTCTACCGCTTTATCAAAATTCCCTTCAAGAGAATACAAATTTGATAAATTGTTGTAGGCCTCTGCAAAGTCAGGACTGTGTTCAATGGCACTGTGAAATGCCTGCCTGGCTTCATCAAAACGACCAGAAGACACCAGACTTCCTCCTTTTTCTAAATGTAATTTGGCAGCCTCTTCTGACGATAGATTAGGGACTTGAAGACCTTCTTCGCAATACTTAAGAATCTCGCTGACAGTTTGCATAGTGATAGGTATTGGTTTTTATCAAAAAAATTAGGTCAAATGAAAAAAAACGCATAGTTCACGCCTAAGCAGAATACATCTGCTTATACATTCAATCATCATAAATCCTCAGGAATGGGCCTTCAATACACAGGTATGATAGGAGAATGGACTTGGTTTGCTAGTTTGTTGTTAGGAGCATTTTTATTACTCTTCTAATATACAAATTTTTTTATTCCTTCAAATAAAAAACTGGATTCATAAAATATTTTTATTTAACGTAATTCATTTACCATATCTGAAGCTGAGAATGATAGGTATCTTCTTACCTTTGATCGCTTTCTAGGATCTGATTAAATTTAATAATTTAAGTACTCTGACAATGTTACATAAGTTTTTGAAACTTAATCAGTACAAATCACATTATCCCCCTGCAGAGATGGATAGAGAATAGGAGAGGGTCGAAGAATCCGAAATGTGAATATATCGGTGGACGTCAGGGGGTGATCGTATAGCTGAAACAATGCATTGAGTGTTTCTTGATTGTATTCACCCACCTACACCTCCCTCTCCATCTACACAAACAGCCCTGCAGGGAGGAATTTGAAACCCTGAATAGGTTAAACCAAGAATAGGACCGGATATTAAAACATCTGTTCTATCCGGTCGAGTAGACAATGCACAAATCATAAACATACAAAAAACCAGGAAAATTGGATATATTGTGATTATACCAACTTTCTACTACTTATGAAGATATCTTTAATTTCCACTGTACTTTACTTTTCTCTAATAAACTTATTCTCACAGCAGCTCACTCCACCTGATGGTCTCATTTGCGAACTCCTAAGGGAACCCGAAAAGGCTGTGATAACAGATGCTACACCTGAATTTGGATGGATCTTCCCTCAGGCTGGACAGAAACAAGTAGGATGGCATATACGTGTTGCTTCTTCACCTTATTTATTGAATGAAAATAACGCCGATATTTGGGATAGTGGAAAAATGGAAAGCGATCAATCGATCAATGTATCCTACCAGGGGAAAGCGTTAGAGGAACAAAGCCTGTATTGGTGGCAGGTGAAAGTGTGGTCTGATACAGGTCTTGAAAGTGCTTGGAGTGAACCTCAGCAATTTATAACGGGGAACTTTGACAAATTGGATCTTGAATACCCTGCCCAAAGTCGCTGGATAGAATTGGCTGAAGGTCAATGGGTATCTGAAGACAAACAGTGTGCTTCATTCACCTACTACAATCCGCAATATGTGTGGAATGATAAGCCGGGTTACTACTTTGCCTCATTTGACAAATCCGTTATAGGTATATTAGAATTTTCAGCAACTTCATACGATGATCAAACGACTATTACAGTGTATCTCGGTGAGCGGAAAACGAAAGAGGATGCAGTGGACAAAAATCCTGGCAAGTCGAATATTGGTTTTGAAAAGGTGGAGATGACCCTACAAAGGGGAACACATCATTATGTACTTCAATTGCCTGAACGGCCACCCTCTCATTATTTGCATAGCCAAAAGCTGGCTCCTCATTATCCAGAAGTTATGCCATTTAGGTTCGTAGAAATCCAGGGCGAAGCAAATGCTTATAGAATAGATGGCATGAAACAAGCAGCATTATTTTATTATTTTGACGATAGTGCCAGCTACTTCCAAAGCTCAAATGATAAGTTAAATCAGGTTTGGGATCTCTGCAAATATACGCTAAAAGCTACACCCTTTTTAGGGGTATATGCTGATGGAAACCGCGAGCGTATGCCGTATGAAGCTGATGCTTACATACAGCAATTAGGTCATTTTTCAGTCGACAGGGAATACGCTATAGGCAAATACACAACAAATTTCCTGTTGGACCATGCATCATGGCCTACAGAATGGCAGATGCACACTATACTCATGGCATGGGACTATTATATGTATACGGGAGATACTGAGTTGTTTGAAAATCGATATGAAGACTTAAAACGAAAGTCCCTAATTGCACTTTCAGAAGAGAATGGATTGATTAGCACACGCAAAGGTAAGAAGACAGAAGAATTTCTTCGCAGTCTTAACTTTCCTGGACCTGTACGACAATTTCGAGATATCGTAGACTGGCCTCATGGGGCTCCTAAAGGGAGAACTGGCGCCAGCAATCAAAGCCCGCTAGAGGGAGGTGAGACGGATGGATTCGTATTTAATGACTTTAATGCTGTTGTAAATGCCTTCCATTACCGTTCACTCATTTTGATGGGAAAAATAGCAGGAATTGTGGGGAATAAAGAGGATGAAGTTTTCTTTCGTACAAGAGCAGAAGCGCATGTGAAAGCTTTTACCGACATATTTTTTGACGAAGAACATGGGCGATTCCGCGATGGGGAAGCAACCGATCATGCCAGTTTACACGCCAATATGTTTCCGCTTGCTTTTGGGATGGTACCAGCAGAACATGTGGCCTCCGTTTCCCAATTTGTCAAAAGTCGTGGGATGGTGTGCAGTGTATATGGCGCACAGTATTTACTCGATGCGCTCTATCAGGCGGGAGAAGCAGATTATGCGCTTAACCTCATGACATCTGACACTAAGCGGAGCTGGTTGAATATGATACGTGTGGGATCTTCTATGACTACGGAAGCATGGGATGAATTTTATAAACCTAATCTCACCTGGAACCACGCATGGGGTAGCTCACCTGCCAATGTAGTAGCTCGCAAATTGATGGGTATAGAAGCGATCTCTCCTTCATTTGAATCTTTTCGGATTAGTCCCCAACCTGGAAAGCTGACACATGCCAAACTCAAAATGCCTACGATACGAGGTACAATTGCTGTTCAACTCTTGAATCTAGACGATACCTGGAAAATGGAAATATCTGTACCAGGCAATTCAGACGCAGAATTGTGGTTACCAGGAGATTTGTCCTCCGTAAGTATTAATGGAAAAATAGTCCAGCCAAATACTGAAGTACGATTTGCAGGAGAAAGCCGGAATGCATTTCCATTAAAGGCTGGCAGGTATACTGTAGTGGCTAAAAAATAACTCACTATATAGCTAATTAACCATAAATAAAATATATAACAACCAAAAAAAAATTTATTCAATAAATTGTCTCAGAATTAATTTAGAAGGACAATATTCAATTCTTTGATTAATAAAATAGGCTAAATCATGAATCCAACAACAACACTAGGACACAGTACACTAGAGATAAACAGAATTGGACTCGGCTGTATGGGTATGTCAGAGTTTTACGGTTCTTTTAACGAAGCAGAATCCATCAAAACCCTACACAAAGCGATCAATTTAGGTATTAATTTTTTCGATACCGCTGATATGTATGGTAGCGGAGCCAATGAACAATTACTAGGAAAAGCATTTAAAGACCGTTGGGAAAAGGTTGTTCTGGCCACAAAATTTGCCATTATGCGCGGCCCTAATGGAGAATTTTTAGGAATAAATGGTAAGCCAGAATATATAAAAAAGGCCTGCGACCAAAGTCTTCAGAATTTAGGAATTGAAACCATTGACTTATACTACATGCATCGACAGGATCCCGAAGTAGAGATAGAAGATATTGTCGGTACAATGTCAGAATTAGTCAATGCGGGCAAAGTGAAATACCTGGGTCTTTCTGAAGTAGATCCTGAAACGCTTCGTCGTGCACACGCTGTCCATCCCATTTCAGCACTTCAAACGGAATATTCCCTATGGAGTCGTGAACCAGAACATGAGATTTTTGACGTTTGTAAGGAGCTAGGTATCACCTTTGTAGCATATAGTCCGCTAGGACGAGGATTTTTGACAGGAGCGATTAAAAGTCGCGCAGATTTAGAAGAAGGAGACTTTCGTCTAAATAATCCTCGTTTTACAGAGGAAGCTATTCAAGAAAACCTCAAGTTCGTAGAAGTGATCGATCAAATGGCACAAAGCAAAGGTGTGTCCAAAGCACAAATAGCGCTTGCCTGGATACTGAGTCAAAACGATGAAATCACAACGATTCCGGGTACCAGAAAAATTCATCGTCTCGAGGAAAATCTGGGTGCATTAAACGTAGAATTAACTCAAGCAGAAATAGCTGTTATTGAGGAAAATATGCCTCAAGAAACAGTGGGAGAGCGGTATTAGACGTATAATTATTTAATCAGGCAAACTAAAAGCAACCAGCATACCTCCGTGAACGGGTTTTAATTTGGCATTACCAGCTGAGATTACGACGTACTGCTTGCCATTGGCCATGTATGTACTGGGGGTAGAATTGCCATCGAAAGGCAGGTCATGCTCCCACAGTATTTCACCTGATGATTTGTCAAATGCACGTATTTTACCATCAGCCGTTGCACCAATAAAAATAAGCCCTCCAGCTGTTACGACGGGACCTCCATAATTTTCGGTTCCTGTGATGGGAATCCCTCGTTCAGACAATTCCTCGAACTCCCCTAATGGCACTTTCCATTTAATGGTACCTGTATTCAAATCTACCGCATTCAGAGTCCCCCATGGAG
Organism: uncultured Bacteroidia bacterium; assembly: GCA_964652565.1. Lineage (GTDB taxonomy): Bacteria > Bacteroidota > Bacteroidia > J057 > J057 > JBCCTX01. The sequence continues at coordinate 3,553 of CAZZEC010000007.1, read as the reverse complement.
GTTTGATAGCAGGATAGCCTTCTTCATCCAAAAAGCGCTGGAAGCCTCGAAATACGTAAGGTGGTGTATATGCATCTTGGGTAGAAGCAGTATTACTATTTGTTATTTCCATATCGAATACAAAATCTACAATAGCCTTTCTCCTGTCCTCCGACATGTGATCGAACGCAGGCATTCGTCCACCTCCATTAACTATCAACTGCTCTACATATTCACGGTCTAAACGGCCCGATACATTGTTTAGTGCGGGAAATCCACCTGCCGGGTCTCCTGTTCGGTCAATTCCATGGCAAGAAGCACATTGAGCCCTGTATAGGCGTTCGCCAAAAGGAAAAGGACTACCATCTGCTTTTTGAGTAGGTATCAGTTGGTAGAACCATGGCATTTCATTTATATTTACATATAAAATGCCCTCTGGGTCTGATGCTGCCCCACCCCATTCCATACCTCCATCATAGCCGGGAAACATAATAATCTGCTCAAGACTGGGTGGTGGGTAAGGCCCAAAATTACCAGAACGATTAAAAACATCTTTAGTTAGCAATTCGGCCTTAGGTGATATAGTTGAAAAATCGGCTTCAGTATAGCGCTGCCGCATTAGTGGGGGCGGTTGAGTGGGAAAGGGTTGAGTAGGCCACGCTTTGACACCTTTTATGCGGGAAGCTTCCATGGGTCGTTCTTCAATCGGCCACAAAGGCTCACCAGTTACACGATCAAAAACAAAGAGCAATCCCATTTTGGTCCCTTGAGCGACGATATCCACTTCTTTTCCATTGTGGCGAACAGTCAACAAATTAGGAGGGGTTGGTAAATCGAGGTCCCAGAGGTCGTGGTGTACCAATTGTTGATGCCACAGTCGCTCACCAGTATTTGCATCGAGTGCTATAAGAGAATTGGCAAATAAGTTTTCACCATACCGATCTCCTCCATAAAAATCGGGTCCCGAAGTCTCCGTTGACACATACAGGATACCACGAGCCGAATCTAGCGCCATTCCCGACCAATCAGAAGCCCCACCTGTCCGTGCCAGATAATCTTCTGGCCAGGTGTCAGCCCCATACTCGTCTGGTCGGGGCAATGTATGGAAAATCCATTGACGGTCTCCTGTTCGCAAGTCAAAAGCTCGCACTGCCCCTGGTACATTTTCGCTTACATTTACGCCAATGATAAACATATCACCATAAATCTGTCCTGGAGTATTGAGAGAGACATTGGGTCTACCCGGCACATCTAATCCCTCACCCATATGAATAAATCCTCCCTCTCCAAAAGAAGATACCAATTGTCCCGTTTCCGCATCCAGGGTGTAGAGCCATGGACCCTTCATTGTGATGATACGGCCCTGATTACCGTCTCTCCAATACATAACACCGCGTTGGTCCCCATCACCAGCTGTGTGAATATCAGTAGGATCAAACGTCCAGCGCAATTCTCCCTGAGCAGCATCCAATGCCATGACACGACTGTGAGGGGTTGCAGTATAAAGTATACCGTCGACTATCAGATTATTAGTCTGGTACATTGCACTGTCTCCAGTATCAAAAGTCCAGGCAATTTGTAAATTTTCGACATTCCCGGTGTGAATTTGGTCCAGGTTTGAGTATTGGTTACTGGTAGGATGTCCCAGGTAATGCGCCCAGTCTGCGCCGGCTCCTTCTTGCTGCGGTTTCTCGCAGGCGACAATACCCAATAAAACACAAATTAATATGACTTGAGTGATGATGTGATGAAATCGATGATCGGAATTTTTGGTAGGATATAGTAAGAACATGTAATATTATTGAATCATGGTAATCTTAATAAGTTAATAGGAATGAGGGAAATTTGCATGAAAACGATGATGAATTGTATGGTTTTATTGTGATATCTGAGGTAATAGCCTAAATAATAATTGGGAGGAAATTACCAAATGGAAAGTTGAACACCTTAATTAATTACATCAAAACAGCTTAAATGTCATTTTAAAATAAACATCAACAAGTAGTTTAATAATATGGGTTATACACAAATCATATATGGAAACTATGAAAAGTTACAGGAAAGGCCTTAACCTTTCGTTTCTTCTAAAGTATAAACTGGCATAGATAAAATCTGAGTTTTATCACCTTTCTTAACCAAAAGATACCTGGGAGGATATTCTGCGACAGTAAATTTTTGATGTTTTTCATTCAATTGAAGTTGTATTACACTTAAAGGAAATGTCTTATAAAGATCAGGAGATAAGAAATCTAAGAATTTTTCAAGGTCAATTTCTACTTTTTGCACATCAGAATCAGAAATCCAATTTGCAAATTGTGCAGTCGGTTGAGGTACTTGTAAATGATCCCAGAATGATTCTGTCCAACGTGGATCTTCCAAGTAACTAGATTGATTATTAACAATATTCAGTCCTTTTAATTGGCTGATGTCGAACTTTTCTTTTACCAATTGTTTTATCTCTTTCGGCATGATCACATAGGCAATAGCAAATTTTGTCAACTCTTGCATTAATAAGATAAAAGAGTAAAGTTTCCCTAGACCAAATCTTGACCAGAATTCCTTTTTTGTTTTTTTACTTTGAATCGACTGGTAATCACGCATACCTCTACTCATATCATAAATGCTAGTTGGACGTGTAAATCTCGCAACCTGCATAGCCATGTAAGGCTCCAAAGTAGGAAGTAATAGACATTCTTTTTCAAATCCATTTTGATAAAAAGAATGATACTTAACAATAACTGCGGTCTCTCTTACACCCATATTTTCTTCTAACAAATGATTGAGATAATTTACACAAACTAGCTCTCCAACTGTCCACCAAGAGTTAAGATATTCAGGTCCACCAACAATCCAAAGTTCATCGCATTTACCAATTTCGTATTCTAGAATTCCAAATGTTTGCCACCTTCTGGCGGGCGAAAGCAATTCATTACCAAATGTTAGTTCTCCTGGTCGAAAATAGACCGGCTCAATTTGCTTACCATTTACTTTATCATGTTGAAGCTGTTTAGCTAATGTCTTGACATATTCATAGTCTCGACTACGATAACTTAAAAATATACGATGATAGTTAGACTTAAATCGTCTTTCTACCTCATAAGAACTATCTAATATCTCTAAGGTAGCCTCAGAACGATTCTTTTTTTTAGAGTTCCCTAGCCGCAGACGAAAAGATAAAGTATTTATGTATGATACACGTTGAATAATGTAATCTAGAATATTATCATTACTCCAAGAAAAATCATTATCAATTGTACTAAACGGATAAGGATAAGGAGGAATACCACCTCTATCAAAGTTAAAAATATTGAGAGGAGTATAAGTTCGGGATACATAAATAATATGTGGAGGATGCATAGTAGTAGCTAGCGACATATAAATGTCTTTGTAATTTCCTTCAAGAGAAGCATCTACCACTAGCACATCCTCTGACAAAATTAAATATTCAAAAATTGATATTTTATCAGGTAAATATATTTGTAATTGATGTTTTTCAAAATTACAATATTCCTTAAGACGCTCAAGTAATTCTTGGCCTCCTTGAGATTCGTTGGGTATAAAAGTGATATTCATG
>CAZZEC010000006.1:53312-75391 GCA_964652565.1 uncultured Bacteroidia bacterium | reverse complement strand
ATGTGAATATATCGGTGGACGTCAGGGGGTGATCGTATAGCTGAAACAATGCATTTATTGTTTCTTGATTGTATTCACCCACCGCTCTCCATCTACACGAACAGCTCTGCAGGGAGGAAATTAAGTTATATATATCTAAATATGTCGTACCACTTAATACTTTCATATAGAAATTTGGGTGTAAACGACCGGATAGGACAAATAAGCGTATCTAAATATATCTCACCACTTACTCAACTTGTTAAAAGCGTGACTTAAAGGCATCCAGAAATAGAGAAACAAAAAAACCCGTTCAATTCTTTGAACGGGATAATTTTATATGAACAATCTCGAGGATGCTAGCCCCTACCTAATTACATTCATCGGGGATGTGCAGCATCATGTTGATTGTATAATGTATTAGCTTGAGGAAAGGCGTGTGAATGTTTCCATTCCATTGACAAAGTGGACAAAAGTCTCTTCATCGAAGCTGTTTTTTAACATTCCAACAACATCTTTGAGATGACTATTATACTCGTCAAATATTTCTGTCCCTTTCTTTGTGGCTTCAAGATAAACAACTCTTCGATCTTCCTTAGAGTTTACTCGCTTGACCACTCTACGCTTTTCAGCTTTGTCGATTACACTAGTAAGGGTACTTAATTTTATGTTAAAATGCTCAGAAATCACTTTCATTTTCTGGGGCCCGTTCTCAATAATGTACTGGAGAATCTCCATTTCCTGACTGGAAATCTTATACTTATCCATGATAAAACGTTGCTCTTTTCTCAATACATTATTTAGGGTAATAATACTTTGTTCGAGCCTTTTAGCATCTTTTACATCAGGGGTAGGACCTGGTTGATTCATATTAGCAAATATTAATTAAAAAGTAAACGAAAAAAACAATTAGTCTTGTCCCGCTAGTTCGGACATTTTCTCTAAACCTTCGACTAGAACTTCAAACTCACCATTTTCCATTTCCTGAGCCATGAGCTGGGCCATAACCTGGATGTGTTTGGTGTAGCTTTCGTAAAGTTTCTTACCCTTTTTCGTTACCTCCAAAAATACAACCCTACGGTCTTCTTTGGAGTTCTTTCTAATCACATACTTTTGACGTTCGATTTTGTCAACGATGTTGGTAAGCGTGCTGAATTTGACGTTGAAGTGCTCACTGACTTCTTTCATCTTTTTCTTACCATTCAACACGATCCACTGTATGATCTCCATTTCAAGACCGTTTACATCGTGCTTAGCTTTAATGTACTCGTGATGCTTTCTACGGACCTCACTTAAGTCCATAAAACTTCTGTGTAACCGTTGATCTAACGGCAATGATTGTAAATTTGACATGACACTCAAAAATTAACTTTATAAATAGGGATTTAGAATTTTTCCATTTATTTACAAATATAATATACATAAATTGAAAATTCAAAATTTTTTTGTGCTTTCAGTCTTTAAAGATTAAAGAATAAGAAGGATTCCAAAACACTATTTCAATACGATTGCAAATTATTTGTTTCCAAATATATCCCGTTCCAATCGATATCCATTTCAAACTCAAAAATTTATTTCCCTCTATAATAGTCCCTGATATGAGCCAGAACAGAAAAAATTTTATCCTCTATAAAATCAGAAAACACTAAATGAAAAATATTAAATTACTATTCCAATTATTTATTATTACAATATTTGTAATTTAAAATCTAAAAACAAAGTTTATTTTATATGAAAAGAATACATGTATTTAGTAAGTCATTCCGTTGCTTACACGGGACCATAGCATACAAAAATTTACACATTCTGCAAAATACTAACATAGATTTATACTATCACTTTATGTCATAAAGAAGATATATTAAATTAAAATGACTGTTTTTAATGAAAAATATCTTAAATATCTTTAATTATCCATAGATAAATAGTCAATTCGGCAAAAAATCTTTCAGGCTATTTGCTGTAAATTTATTTGATTTTTCTTACGATAGGAGGGAATATATAACATAAAAATCGTTCCATTTCCGGGTTTACTTTTCAAATCTAGTTCTCCTTTAAGTTTATCAATCCCTTGTCTTACAATATAAAGCCCCAACCCCGTACCTTTGGATTTTTTATTTCCCCGATAAAACATATTAAACACTTTTTCCTGAATCTCAGGCCGAATCCCTTCTCCATTATCTCTTACCTCAAGCTTAATTCCTCTTCCATATTTTTTTATTCCTACAAATACAATGTGCTGATAGTTTTCTTCTCTTTTATATTTTATAGCATTTACAATTAAGTTTTGTAAAATGGTTGTGAGGGTATTCTTATCTGTATGAAATTGTTCTTTCAGTAATATCTCCACTTCAAAATGAACATTCCGACTTTCAGGCATATGCTGTAGGCTAAAAAGTATTTCCTCTACCAGTTCATGACAATTTACCTCTTCTATAATTAGCTCTGCTTTATTTAAACGGGTAACATGTAATAGATCGACCAGGGCCTGATCCAGTTTATCTGTACTTGTCAGTGCCATCTGTATGTACTGTTCAATTTCTGGTTGCTGACAAGTCTGCTCTGCAATGTTTAATATTCCCTTTACAGAAGCTAATGGTCCTTTGAGATCGTGTGTTGCCTTGTAGAGAAATAAATCCATTTGCTCATTGCGTTCTTTCAGTTGATGTTCTACTTCTTTTAAGGCTGTAATATCAGTAATGGTCCCGATAATGCTATGTGTACGTTCATCATTTTCATCATAAGGGGATAAGCTTACCAAAGCCGGCAATAGATCTCCCTTTTTACGCTTAAAATATAACTCTCTAGTTCTAATATGAGACTTTAGCCAAGCTCCTTCATATATATCTTTCGCATCAGTAGCCTCTATCAAGTTAAAAATAGGCGTCCCTAACACTTCTTGGCTATCACGGCCCAACAGACTGCAAAATTTTTGATTCACAAACATGATATTGCCCTCCAGTGAAACTTCAAATATCGGTATTGGGCCTTGCTCCGATAAATGTGCCATTGCGCGAAGCCTGTTTGTAGCATGATTACGATAAGACAATATCGCACCATTGATCAGTAGCATTAGCAGAACACCTAAAACATATTCGTACCCATTTAAAATAAGTATTTGTTGATATAATCCCATGGATAGAATCCCGAGAATCATGAAAAAGGTAAATACCCAATACCGACTGGAAGGAAGAAGTAGCGTAGCTGCTAACCCACAAAATACCCAGACCTGTATACTATAATAGGGTATGTTGACATTTGAAAAAGACAACGCAATACTCCACAACGCTATCAAAATATAAATGAGCGTACTTAGTCTATAAAAAATCTTTTTGGAATAGGAAATAAAGAAGGAGGAAACTCCTAACCCACACATGAGCAGCGTAAACATGTATCGTACAATGATGGGGTCAAAGTCAACATCGAATAAATATCTAATCCAATGACCTACTACGATCCACAATATTCCACCTAGAATCAGCGTATATCTGATCACGTGCACAAAAGACACATATGGTGTACTAAAATTCATTTTATTTAAATAATGACAGCTTCTGATAAGTTACCTTATCTCTGTTTGCAATTTGTAAATAATAATTACCCTTTGGAAGAGTTGATACATCAATCTTTACTATTTTCGTAGAAGATAGATTGGAATGTATATATACCAATTCTCCAATTACATTAAAAATCTTTATCTGTAAGGGGCCCCTCTCCTGACCTTCCGGTTCGATAAATAGTTCACTGCTAGCAGGCACAGGGTAAACCGTATAGCCTTCCTTTTCCAGCTTTTCTTCATCAGATGTCGCTACCTGCATGCAATCAGAAATGAGTACTATATCATCAAGATAAATATTATTCCCAAAATCATTAACCACTTCAAAGGCAAGTTTTACATTATTCAATCCCGAAAATTCACTCAAATCCAATTCTATGCATGAGGCAAAGTTATTATCCACATTACACCAATCCCACACATTTGCAGGTGTAAAGTCTGAATTGGTGGGTGTATAAGTTGCAAAATTACTTTTACCATTTTCAGCAATCTCTAATAATCTAAAGGGAAAACTGTTTCCTCCATCGGGCGATACATATATGAGGAGTGAATCTCTATCATTTGTTCCGAAGGGTCTATATGCATGTCTAAAACCCAGTGTAATATTTTGTCTATTACGCAAATCTATACTAGGTGTAATCAGCCTATCTTTCTGACCTGAAGATCTATACTCAAAATTATGCACTCTGGCCGCTTTAAACCCAGAAGCGTTGCCAGAAACAGGTGAGATTTCCCAGGTGATACTCTCATCTGGATTGATGACATCCCAGCCAACAAGGGAGGCCTCAAAATCTTGCATAAAAAAGGTATCCCTTCCTGACGTTGACACATTGATAAGTTGATTTTTTATTACCTGATCTTGCCCATAAGCATTACTTACGATCAGGCTCACATCATATGTTCCAGGCTGGGGATACTCAACTTGGGGATGAGAAGCATTAGAGGACGATGGATTTCCTCCGGGGAATGACCATTGCCAAGATGTAGGGCGATTAGCAGATTGATCCTGAAAAGAAACCTTCAACCCTTTACATCCCTCAACTGTCGAACTAGAAAATTCTGCCTCAGGAGCTTCTTCAGGAAACACACATTTGGAAGAATTAACCAGACTTGCTCTACGTGGAGAACTTGATAATACTGTCAGCATGCGGGATTTTTGACATGTGGTAAAAATATTCATGCATACATCATTGGTATATTGCATATAATTTTCCACCATATTTCTTTCAATACAACCCTGAATATTAACGGGGCAACCATATACTGCTTCACTGGCTGCGGGCGTATCTTCACAGTAATCATCTACGCCACAATTTCCATCTCCCCAGGTATGAATGAGTCCCAGCCAATGTCCAACTTCATGTGTAGTGGTGCGTCCCAACGTGTAGGGAGGAATTAAATCTCCTATCCTACCAAACGCTTTATAGTGTATGACAACACCATCTGTATCAGCAGACCTATCTAAATTTGTACCCTCTAGTTGTGGAGCAAATGGCAATTGTGCAAATCCCAGTATTCCTCCTACTCCCCTTTTCCCTAGTTCGCATACCCAGATATTCATATATTCATCTGGGTCCCATATAGTCTGAGGCTGGATGACATCATTTACATAGGTGTTTGAATAGGGAGGAGTAGAAAAACCTGCTTCAAATCTATTCACTCGATGTACCCCCGGCTCGGATAAACTCCTTCCATCTGGATCTACAGTGACCGGACAAAACTCAATCCCTGTATCTGCTCCAGATGATTCATTATTATAGCCTGGTGTATTGGGTAACCTTCTGAAATCTTCATTCAACACGTCTATCTGTGATAGAATTTGCTCGTAGGATAAATTGCGACCAGATCCCACGGCCTCCCCATCATGAATCACATGTATAACCACGGGAATTGTCAGTATTTCCACACGCTCATTTCGCAGAAGCTGTTTGAAGCGCATTGCGGACATCCACCGCTCAAAATCATCCCGATTCCTAAATTCTTCTATGCGATTTCCAAGCCATGCCTGATGCTCTTCTGTATAGCATCGATAATAAGTGTTCTCATTATCAACCAGTGCTTGCCCCATGAGTGAATAGGCATGGAATGTCATACCGTACACAATCAACATAATTTGTCTCAGCAATAGCCATTTTGACGCTATAGGCATGATAAACATACTTAAGTTTAGAGTATATAACGTTAATATGTGCAGTATATTTATCCTAGGTAAAACTGAAAGCCCCATCGAAATAGTTTTCGTGGGGCCTCCAGGGAAGTAAATGAAAAACCCTCGGAAAAAATTTAAGCTCTCACTTATTTTCCTAAGGTTCTATCTTACTGTCGAAAAATATTATTTTCTATTGAGCTATAGGATAAAAATACCTACCTAGTCTCATAACCACAACAATTGTTATTGCAAATTGTCTCAACTGATAAATATTAGGCATGAATGGTTGGTCTGCGAATTTGCATATATCCTTGGATGTTGCATTACTCTATAGGAACTTTATGCTATTAGAAATACATTTCAACCCCATATTCATCGGATGAACGCTCAACCATAGAAACCTGTAATATGTACAGGCTAAAAAAGAGGGGAATCTATGATGCTACTTACACATTTCCCTCTGGGGCTTAGCTGTTATATTTACATCTGCTTGGAAATAAAAAGTTTTACTTAATATTGCCGCAGTACGTATTTGTTCTAATAGATATGATCCATTGCAAATTTGCCAAGAATACTTGATGAATACTGCTATCTGCTAGTTATCTAAAAGATTGTTTTCATTAGGATAAATGACGACCGTTTCAAATTGTTCTGCTTCTTCAGGAGTCATCATAGCATAACTGATGATTATCACAGTATCTCCTACTGCCATTTTTCTTGCAGAAGGGCCATTGAGACATATCGTACCACTATTTCTCTCTCCTTTTATGACATAGGTTTCCAGTCTCTCTCCATTATTTAGGTTGACGATCTGCACTCTTTCACCTGCCATAATATTAGCAGCTTCCAGCAAAGCCTCATCTATGGTGATGCTACCCATATAATGAAGCTCAGCCTGTGTAACTTTTACACGATGTATTTTTGACTTAAAGAAATTTACAAGCATAATTATCTATATTGGCATCAATCATGTTATGATCAACAAACGTATACTATATTGTCAACACAAAGTTGTATCAAATTTTGCTTAAAATAAAATTTGCTATAATAATGACATATTATCTATTAATCGCGTTTGCCCAAGATAGGCTGCTATAAACGCGTGTGGGTAATATTCAGGAGTAATTGCAGGTATTTCATCTAGTGTTTTTCCATTCAAAATCTCGAAATAATCTAACCTTACAAGCGGATACGCATTCAATATTTCCTGAGCAATTTTTTTTAGCTGGAGTGGTTCTTTAATTATATCTGCTTTTTGTTTAACCTGCTCTAATACATCGTATAATGCGATAGCCTGAGCCCTCTGTTCGTAGTTGAGGTAGGCATTACGAGAACTCATGGCCAAACCATCTTTTTCTCTGACGATGGGGCATGGTATCACGGAAATAGGAAAATGGAGTTCTTTGACTAATCGGGAAACCAACATATACTGTTGATAATCTTTTAGGCCAAAGTAGGCTTTATGAGGCTGAACTAGATGAAAGAGGATAGAAACGATTTGTAATACACCTTCCATATGGCCTGGACGACTTATTCCTTCCAGACGATCATTTAAATGCTGTATAGCAAAGGAAATAAAATGCCGATCAAGATAGACATTTTGTATCTCTGGACTAAAAACAGCATCTACCTCAAGGCTCTCCAGTAGTTGTATATCTTCTGTCCAGGTACGCGGATACTGTTCTAAGTCTTCCCCAGGGGCAAATTGAGTAGGATTTACGAATATGCTTACGATTGTATAATCATTTTCGGCTACCGCCTGTTGTACAAGACTTGTATGTCCATGATGGAGTGCTCCCATGGTGGGAACTAAGCCCAGGGACTGATGAGTATCTATACTATTACGAAATCCTTGAAGCTCTTGGACTTCCCGGATTATTTGCATGGGTGAACTAATTATAAACAGAAGGCTTGAAACTCGGTCAAGTTAAATAAACGTCGATTGTTAATCCAAATTATTTTCATTATTTTTGCATGGAAAAATTGGCAAATCATAACAAGATGCCATCTCAACGTCAATCACACCCATCCATGTCATATCATTTAACTAGTGATTTCATATGAAAAATAAGTTAAGAATTCTTTATGTCACATCGGAAATCGATCCGTTTCTCAAATTGAGTTCTGCAGCTGACTACATTCGTTTGCTACCTCAAAAGCTACAGGAGAAGGGTCATGAAATTCGCATATTCATGCCAAAGTTTGGTGTAATTAATGAGCGTCGCAATCGCTTACACGAAGTAGTCAGACTATCGGGGATCAATATTCGCGTGGCAGGAGAAGAAAAACCTCTAACTATTAAAGTAGCCTCTATACCTAATGCAAAATTGCAGGTGTATTTTCTGGATAACGAAGATTACTTTAAGCGTAGGTCTGTACTCACCGACTCCAATAATAAATTTCATATAGACAATGATGAGAGAGCCATCTTTTTCTGTAAGGGTGTGATCGAAACTGTTAAAAAACTGGGTTGGCCTCCAAATATCATTCACTGTCACGACTGGATGACATCATTTATTCCACTATATTTGCGAACACATTACAAGGATGATCCGATGTTTAAAAATACTAAGACTGTGTTTACAGTTTATAACAACGGATTCGATTCTGAATTACCAACTGATTTTCTCGATAAGGTCCGTGTTGACGGAATCAATGATGAAAAATTAGACAACTTTAAAGAAAATAATTACGTTGGTGTATGCAAGGGCGGTATAGCATTATCAGATGTTGTCACAAAGGGTCATCCAGAAATTGACGAAAAATTAGAAGAATACATTGAACAAACTAAGTCGGAAAAGATCTATATCGATACAGATGATAAAGACTCCTATGTGGAAGAGTATCATCAACTATATGCAAATATTGCGAGCTAACTTTTTGTTGAGCTCTGTAAGATCCAACAGCTGGCTGCCAATCTTTTTGGGATCGGCAGCCATGTTTGTTTTGGGTGCATGTGATGAAGAGTTAGCAGGTGATACAGGGAGGGAAATCCTTCCCCAGGAAGAACTCGTCAATTTAGTCTATAGCGACACATTTGCGATTGATATGCAGACGCAAACCCGGGATAGCGTACCTACCTGTAATACTCAATTACAGATGTTTGGTACCTATAACGATCCCCTGATGGGTGAAATTTCTACTGCTACGTATCTTGAAACGTTAACTACCATTGACAGCTTATGGGATTTCAGTAGACCCCAGGACCTTGCGTTTGACTCTATGATACTTCAACTGGACCTATTTGGATGGTATGGGAATTATCGCACGCCTCAACAAGTAGAAGTGTATGCAATCATGGATGAAATGCCTCCATGTGCTGATATCACCTCAGAGACCTCGCTTATGCTAAATGACTCTGTAGAGTTATCAAACGGATACAGAATAGATTTTAGCAATGACAGCATGATAAGTGGCAGGATAGATATACCGCTCGACTCTACGTTAGGATGGAAATTCCTTACAGCTGATTCTGAAGTGTACAGCACCAACGCTAATTTTAGAAGTTTCTTTCCAGGCTTATATATAACGAGTTCTCCGATACTCAATGGTTCTGATGAAACGGGAGCTATCTTTAGATTTGATGGTGCTTTTGATTTAAGTACTCGATTGATCCTATATTATCGGAGCAGACCTGATTCCTTATCTGACTTCGAAGCTCGCGAGGCAAATTTCTTCATAGGAGTATCTCAGTTTGCTACCACCGTTCCTCAAAAGTTTGTACAGATCACGCGCAGCGATACAGAAGGTACCAAACTGGAAGAAAGCCTGAATGGAGGTGATGAGTTAGCGTTTATACAGGCAGGAGCTTACCTGGAAATAAAGGGAAGCTTCCCTACACTTTCTTCTTTAACACCAGAAACAGGTGTCAATTTGGCAGAATTGGTAGTGAGAGTAGATACCACACAATTTGAAGAGCCAACCGATTCATCGAGTGTTATACTCACCCCTCCCAACGCGTTAGAATTTGTCATCCTTGATGCTAATGATGAACCTATTAGCCTCACAGGTATACCCGTACCTCAAATACCCTATAATCCCAGCGAGGGAACTTATGAATTTCCCTTTACCCCTTTTTTGCAAGATATACTCAACAGAGATATTAATGATTTTAGCTTTCTCGTTAGGCCTATATTTCAAACAAATACAGGAAGTTTTGCATCTTCGCTATTCAATCAAAGTATAAATCGCGCGGTAATAGGTGGAGTAAATCATCCTACGTTATTTCCTGAGCTCCGTATTACCTACACCACGCCTCAATAGATGCGTGTAATGAAGACTCCTCAGCGCTCAAAAGATCATTTGGTAGAAATTGCGCTTCAACTTTTTGCTGAAGACGGTTTTGCTGCTGTAACTGAAGATCAATTGCTTAGTACATCAAAAGTATCTAAGGGGGTTTTGGTATATCACTTCCATGACAAAACGGGAGTACTCAGGGAAATCCTTCGTCAACACATACCCTTGTTTCTTCAAATCCTCCCCCCTGAACCGTTTTCCGCTCCTCCGGAAAAAAACCTTATCTTTATCATTCAACAATGGACAGAATATCTCGAATCTCATACTTCTTTTTGGAAATGTTATTTCCCACTTACGCTCAATCCTAATTTCCATACACATATCTATTATCCCACATTACAAGAGTTTTATCAAACTTATCATCGAATCTTATTGACTACATTTACGGAGTTAAATTCCTCTCATGCACAACAGGAAGTGTGGGCATTCGAAGTCTTTCGTAAAGGGTTATTTGGAACATATGTCGCAGAAGAAGATATCTCCATGGATATGCTTCGTCAATTATGGCTGGAAAAATTTCGATTACACACCTCGACCAGTAATTAGGGGAAACAAAAAAACTCCGTAGTTCCCAACGACTACAGTCCCAACTCCATTTCTTTCACCAGCCGAGATTGCTTCCATTCAGTGGTATCTAACCGTCTGTGAATAGCGACTCCTTTACGAGGAGCAAATAACCCTAGTGAATGTCTCCGTTTATAAAATTCTTCCCAAAAGCGCTGGATCAACATTGCTTTTTCTTCTGAATCCAACACTAGCCCCAGACTATCTATCCATGCGTCTGTTTCATCATCCCCAAACCCTGAGAGATTCCCTCCACCTTGTAACCAATCACTACGCTTCCAATTGGCATTCATTTCCGAAGCAATATCCTTAAACGATCTATCTACAATGATCATATCATAAAAACGATCATCTACTTGAGATTGAAAGGCAGCAGACTCAGTAGGTAATGGACGGCAGTCTATACCTACGGCTCGACATTCTTCCTCAATAAACGTAGCTATCATCCGGTGAACATCATTTGAATTTTCATAAACCAAGCTGAAAGATAGTTCCTGAACTCCCTCTTCCAGTTCTTTCTCCAGTATTTGGTTGTTATTCTCATCCTTCCATCCAGCTTTCGTCAATAATTCGCGTGCTTTGGCAGGGTTGAAATTGACAGGCTGAAATAGGGAATCATTTTCCAAAAACCCTTCCTCTAATCGTATGGGAATAGTAAGACGATCTGCAAACCTTAATGATCCATATTCCGAACGTATCATCTCATTTACAGGAAAAAGATATTCCAATGCTTTGCGAAGCTCAATATCCAGAAGAATACTACTGCCTGTAAGTTCATTAGGCCTCAAATTAAAAGAAACCATCGTATAAACCTCTCCTGGTATTAAATCCATATGATAGGTTCTTTCCACGCTATCTCTTACTAGCTGATCATATATTCTGGGGGTAATATTTGCTACAACATCGACATTTTGGCTCAGCACATCAGCTAAGACCTGTTCCCTTTTATACTTAATTTTTTTGATGAGGAGATCCTTTTCATTGATCAAGCCCCGATTTAACACAGAATCTTTTCTTACCAATTGAAGAGACTGCCCTGGTTTCCAGCTTTTTACGAAGAAAGGGCCTGCACCAGGGAAGAATTGAATGGAATCGGCCATTGATACCCCATCATTTACAAACTGATGAGCCCAGGCTACAAATGCTGTATCTGAAGCAAGTTGAGTCGGTGTTCTCATCTGATCTATAGTGATATCTCCCAAGATATTGGAAGGATCATACTGTTCCCTGGAAAGCACAACCCAATAATTGGGGATCAGTGGATTTTCTAAATGAGGCACTAATTTAACGTGGAGCGTAGATATTTCCTCTGTAGATACCTTAACTTCGGTAATTTTGCGAAAATAGGCAGATACATGAGGATCGGTTAATACGGGATTAACTAAAATTTTTAACGAGAAAACTACATCTTCTATCGATAAGGGTGAGCCATCGTCCCAAAAGAGGTCCTCTCTTAATACAAACACAAATTCGCGGCCATCATCTCTTACCTCATAAGGCTTTGCTAAAACTAGTGGCTGCTGATTACCCTGTAAGTCCCAATCAGTAAGTGTAAGATGTAATTTTTGTAAAACGGGTCTGGATAATCCCAGGGTCGGGTGAAGACTTTCTGGAAAATCATGCGCTGGAAGGCTGATGACAAGTTCTTCTACATCCCGGGGAAAATAAGGCTTTGAAGAAGTTGAGCTACAACCATTCAATAATGCGTTCAAAAGAAAATATGCACAAGTCAAACAGATAGAGCAAGTTCGAGGCTGAGTGCAGTTGTTATACATTTATGTTAGAGATGTATTTGAAGATTTCATATCGATGGAATATCTCTGGTTTGAGCTATCAGGACCAGAAGAGGAATTATTATCGCCCGAAACTTTATCAGAAGAAATTTTCTGGGGCCTGTGATAAACGGGATCGATACTAAATAGTGTTACCTCCTTTTCCTTGCCCCTTAAAATAATTTTACCTATAAATTCTTCTTTAAACTCATTCCCCAGATCAAGCAATTTCAATAAACTGGAAGATAAAAGGAGACGCCTACCAATGCGGTTGGTCTCAGCTTGAATACGAGATGCTGTATTAATGGTATCTCCATGAAAGACAATGCTTCGCTTATAGTCACCAATTTCTCCCGCTACTACCTTTCCAATGTGGTATCCAGCCTTAAATACGGGTTCAAACCCATATCTACGTAAATATCTTTCTCTTTTCGCTTTCATTTTAGCTTCGATAAAGAAAAAGCATCGAATACAATTTAATTGTTTTATGCCTCGATTTTTAGTCCATGTGATAACCACCTCGTCACCTACATATTGATAAATTTCGCCTCTCGTACGTCTAATGGGCTCAGCAATATCGAAGAAATAATCGTTGAGCAATCGATGCCACTCCAAATGCCCTAGCTTTTCAGCGATGTGAGTCGAGGATTTGATATCAACAAACATGAAAATCCGCTCTTCCTCTTTAGGATAGTAATATCTTCCCAATAGATAGTTTAGTAGCACATTACGTCCTAATAAACGCGAAACCAAGGCAATAAATTGAATGATGAGGAGCAGAAGAAAACTTACCCCTACTATTTCAAATATTTCTCCCTCTAATATCTTTCCTCCTAAAGCATCAGGCTCCCAAAATTGAGAAAAAGAAATTTCTTCTTTAAAGCCTATGGATTGACCTGCGATCAGTAAGAGGACAAAGGATATGACAAACAGATAAGACAATGTTCTCACAAGCAAGACTGTAGTAAACCTTCTGCGACGCAACCTACCAGTGAATAACCATTGGTCAAGTATCCCGGTAAATAGTCCTATGAGTAATCCGCCAATACCACTTGAGGTGGCCATATGCTCATCCAGTGCCAGCCAAGCATATAGCAAACCCAGTAATATCCCAAATAAAGAGCGCCATAAAACTACAGTAAGCTTTTCTTGCCACATATCTATGGGATCAATCAGATATATATGCGATGTTACTAATTTTTACCTTCAATGTACGATTAAAGTTAAACTTTCAATGATCTTTTGGTTGAAAAATCAATAGGTTGGCTTTACCATTTTTTCCTTCATTTGAAATAAACAATGTACCAGTGGGTGCAAAACAAATACCCTCTGGTTGCTTGAATACATCCTTATCGAGGGGTATTACATTTCGGAGTTCTCCATTTTGGGTAAAGATGAGGAGTAGTTTACCAACAGTACCCAATACATATATTTCACCTGTATGGGGATGAACCGCCGTAGCCGAAGGTTTAAATGCACTATTTTTGCCGGGTTCAAATTCTTCAGCAACTTCTTTTTCAAAATCTGTTTCAGCGTAGGTCTTTAACATGTGAGCTATCTCACGCAAATCTATTAATATGAATGGATCCTGATCCATTTTTTGCGTCTTCAGATCAAATACATACAAGGCCCGGGCATCATTATACGATTTTCCATACACTCCCGGCTCCTCTTTACAGGCTAATATTAATTTCTGATCTTGATTCAGGATTCCCAGCCCTTCTACATCATTTCTTGCAGTAAGTGGTGTTTTATACTTTCTCGTAACAGGTTCTTTACTCATAAAACTTACTACTTCATATAAAATGCCATTGCTTTGAATGATGTAAGCGTCCGACCCAGAAATTTCTACTCCTTCGAAGTCGCCCTCATCCTCAAAATCAAAATTGTCTATTACCTCCTCTTCACGATAATCATAGAGATATATTTTACCCTTTTCGTCCTGAACCATGCCCAATTGAAATGAGTCTATAAAGGTAAGTCCGGATACTTCGTCAAGTTTTTCCGGAAGTTTTTGTTTGTCTGTAGGCTCGTGAATGTTGTAAGGAAAATCCGGTCGAGGAGGAAGTGTTGGAAATGTGGAGCGATATGTTGCCTGCTCTGAGTTTAAGGTTGAATTATTTACGTTAACATATACAATAGCAGCCAGGATCAGCAGTGTTCCTGCAAGAATCCATATCCAAGATTGTCTGATAATAATTTGCATGTGGATGATTGATAAC
This sequence comes from uncultured Bacteroidia bacterium, assembly GCA_964652565.1. GTDB lineage: Bacteria > Bacteroidota > Bacteroidia > J057 > J057 > JBCCTX01. The sequence continues at coordinate 60,853 of CAZZEC010000006.1, read as the reverse complement.
AACATTAATGCAGGATATTAATTTAATTTTAATAAAAAAAATGCAACATTGAAACTATGAATCCACAAAAGCACATTATATACACACCGGAAGTCGAAGCAGCGTTAAGTGAAAATAAGCCCGTAGTCGCCTTGGAATCTACGATTATTGCCCATGGTATGCCATATCCTGAAAATGTAGAAACCGCATTATCTGTAGAACAAATTATCAGATCAGAAGGAGCTATACCTGCGACCATTGCCATTATTTCCGGTAAGATCAACATAGGGCTAACACTGGATGAAATAGGAAGACTTGCCAAGAATCCCAATGTGATTAAAGCAAGTCGCCGAGATATTAGTTTTGTCATTTCTCAACAAAAACACGCAGGGACAACAGTAGCAGCAACTATGTTATGCGCGCATCTTGCCGGCCTCAAGCTCTTTGCCACGGGAGGGATTGGAGGAGTCCATCGAAATGCTATGCAAAGCTTTGATATCTCTGCTGACTTGCAGGAACTATCTCGCACTCCTGTAACTGTAGTTTCAGCAGGGGCAAAAGCTATTTTGGACCTTCCAGCTACTTTAGAATATTTGGAGACTATGGGAATTCCAGTTGTAGGTGTTGAAACCGATGAATTTCCTGCGTTCTTTACCAGATCCAGCGGGCTTCCCGTTCCCTTTAGACTCGATACGCTTAGTGAGATAGCAAAAATGATACAAACTCACCGGGATATGGGATTATCCAATGGAATATTAATTGCCAATCCGTTAGCTGACCAAAACATTATAGAGAAAGACATGATAGAGCAAGCTGTAAATCGTGCAATTGAAGAAGCTGAACGACAATCTATCAAAGGTAAAGAGATAACACCTTTTCTGCTGGATCGGATTAAGACATTAACTGGAGGAAAAAGCCTGGAAGCCAATAAAAAATTGGTCAGAAATAATGCTAAGTTAGCTGCAAAAATTGCTGTAGCACTACATCAATTGGAACCTCAAATCGAAGAACCACAAGATTCTTGGATCAGAAGAAGATTTAGGTAAAAAAAACAGCCGCATGTTAGCGGCTGTATGAATTGCAAGGAGTGTTGGAAGTTAAACAAAATAATTTAGGTAAATATATCATTTTTTTTCATCAGAATTTATCCAATTTTTATCCTCTTTTAAAGAATGGTTTGAAAAACTCAAAAAGTCATCATCTCCCTCACAAATAACAGAATAGAGAACTATCAGTAAGGGAAAAATCATTGACTAAATGAATTCAAGTTACATTTTGTTATGAGGGGTGCAACTTAATCCACCATGAATATCGCGTTTCCAAGCAATAACTTCCCGGCATACCAAAACTGCCTGATGATTGGCGAGTCAGAAATATATATAATCGTCCCATTACCGAAGTTTTCCACGCCAAAGGCCAGCGTATTCTGTAGATCCCTTCTGAGATTAGCACCCGTAAAACCACTTCTGTGAGCATCTCCTTCAAAAGTTCCTACATTCCACGATCCTTCTGGTAAATACGGAAAAGGGGTACTATTTCTTTTTATTAAAAATGTTCTTTCTCCCATTCCAAAAACAAGGGGATGAGTTTCATCCAACTTTACTTCATAGATACTACCTGCTACAGAGTTACTCAAACGTTTGCGTTCCCGGTCACCATATATTTCCAACAAAATATCTTCAGAAGTCTGGTCTGATTCCTCGTCTTCCTTTTCAGATTCAACTTCAATAGCTCTGGCAAGTTCTGTTTCAGGTACGTCATCATCATATGCATTAGCAAAGATCGAGATGGCTCTTTCCAGGGCAATGACTTTCCCCCCTTCTCTGACGTAATTCAAAATTTTATCGTCAAATCTACTGTATGAACCTGAAGCCAGTATCAATATATCGTAATCAGAGAGACTCACTCGATTCAGATAAGAGGTATTGATAACCTGAACGGGATAGTTAAGTTCACGCTCAAAATAATGCCATATTTCCCCAAAAGCAGTAGGAGATACACCTTCTCCATTTATAATCGCAATGTCCGGTGCCCTAACAAATGATACATCCCCCGAGCCAAAATCTTTCCCTTCTTCTACCATACCCGTTTCAACAGGTATAAGCTCGCAGTGATATTCATTTGCCATCTCAACCACAATCTGATCGAGACCTGCCTGGATATTGTCTGTACGAGTAATGATTAGGGTACCAGGTTCGTAGCTATTTTCATGTATTTGGAATGACTTTTCAGCATATCTGACATGTATATCATTATCCAACAATGCAGAGAGAAAATATACCTGAGAGGGGTCTTGCCATTTTACGAGCCAACCGTAGGGTTGTTCATCTGCCACAGTGTTAGAAGGCAAGTTTAAATCGAAGTCATCCACTTGTACATCAAGCGTTCGCTCTGTAGCATATGCATCTAAATCATACACATATGGAAGTGCCCAGGCTGTTAGATCGTAGGTAATGGAATCTTCCAGATACGTAAACGGTTCCATAAGGACCTGAACAAGGTTGGATTTCGATTGAAAAGCACTGATAATAATATCATCTTCATTTACAGTAAATGTTGTAGATGTCCCACTGGGGTAGGAAAACCCATTGATAGGCCCATTTCCGACACCTGTGCCAGGCTTTCCATATTGAATTCGTTGCTTATCCAGTAGTTCAAGAAATGCCTTCAGACGATTGGGAGAAGTTTGATCAGCCTTTATGACATAGCTTTTATACTTACTATCAGGTTGGGTACGACCATTTTCAAAAAATGTATTAAACTCTTGTATCAGTCGATTTCTATTGCGATGAGTAGTTTCCAGTGTTGCCCAACCAGCTGTAAAATGATGAGCTAATCTATCATATAATGTCAGGGTGTCGCCATTAACGATGATGAGCGCTCTTCCTGCACTTCCTGAGCCACCTTGTTCATAGGTAAAGCCAATTGCTCCATTATAGGTAGGCCAGGTATCACCATAGCTGGGATAGAGCAGATCAAACACTTCACGTGTGAAATATAACCATGCGTTTTGATCAAAATAAAATGCATTATTCTTCCCTACCAGGCCCTGAAATTCCCTTTGCCAGCCAGTAATTACGACGTGATAGGGTTTAGCAGCCGGTCCAAAGAAAAAGGTAGAATTAGGTCCCATTTCATGAAAATCCACTGCCACATGAGGCATCCATTGATGATAAAGATTCATGCGCTGCTGGCTTTCAATCTGGGTCTGCCAACACCAATCCCTGTTTAGATCAAACAGGTAATGATTATATCTTCCTCCGGGCCATGGTTCATGATGTTCATAAGAGTTTCTCTGGGGAGTGGGGCGACGGTTGGCTGCCTGTCTGTACCAATTGGCATATCTATCCCTACCATCAGGATTAACACAGGGGTCTATCAATACGACCATATCTTCTAGCCAATTTGCAGTATCTCCCTCAACTAACGCATAGAGCATGGCCATAGAAGCTTCCATACCCACTGATTCGTTTCCATGCACATTGAAGCCATACCATGCGATAGGTATTTGCTGAGCTGATGCTGACTCGTCCGAAAGTCCAGCTTCCAGCAAATTCTTTTTTCGAATATCTTCCAGGTTTCCTATGTTCTGCTCGTTGCTCACTGCTACTAACATCAGTGGTCTGCCTTCATAGGTTTTTCCATAGGGAATGAGCTGTACTTTATCTGAGTTATTGGCTACGTATTCAAAATAAGCCACCATCTGATGGTGGTAGGTGAATTGAGACCCCAATGGATATCCCAAAAATTCCCCTGGATCTTGAATATTCTGTGCAAAGAGAGGGCAATAATCTATAAAAAGGATTAAAAGGGCCCAAATTTTAAAGTACTTAGTCATACAAGGCATATTATGCAAAAATATAAATAATGACCAATTATTTTTTATTTATTCTAAATGAACCAAGGAGTATAACTATTCACAAATACCTAAATAAATTAGCATTTTGCACAACTTTTTAGTTGCGTATTCCGTTAAATAGAAAAGGATATGCAACTTTAAAGTTTGATTAAATTGTGAATCAACCTTTTCCTCCACAAGATAATGAAGATGAAGTTTCTCAGTTTTTATCAGTCTTTCACAGACAGAGAGAGGTATATGGAATCGTGTTCTATCATCCCGACCAAAACTTCCAAGCATTACTGGATATGGAGGTCAGTCCCAAAGACCGGGAAAGATTAATTGACAAGGTGGAAAGGGATGATTTTTATGATAAAAAAAATGATTGTCACCATACATGCATTACGTGTTGGAGATTTAGAACTAAGCTTAAAGCCAAAGAGATTCATATTATTATTTCACTTGGATTACCTGAAGAACCTGTGAGATGCTATGGTTTTTATCGGGTGTAAAGTGTAATTAAACATTCTGTATTATGAAGCAGTATCCTTTAGAGGTAGGAAATACTAAGTATTTGAAAGAGCAATCCAAGGTGCGCTTTAGAAATGAGTGGTTTACGTTCTGGCGCCATTTCTGTAAAAATAATGATAGCGGAGAAGTATTTGTCACCACTGAGCAGGATACCCTAAATGAAAACCAAGTCTACAATCAATATAGAGAAAAGCATCATGTTCCCTTTCCAAATGAGATTAAGCAAATCCGTTCCCAATATGGGTTATCTGCCGCAAAAATGGCAGACATATTAGATTTTGGGATCAATAGTTATCGTCAATATGAACATGGATGCATGCCTAGTCTTGCACATGCCAAATTAATACGCTTGGCTAAAGATCCTGATACCTTTGAGAAATTTGTCGAAGAGAAGCGCAAGATCTTCACCAAAAAGATATATAAAAAATTGTGTGAACAAATATCCCTTCTCAAACAACAGCTTCACAAACAACAATCTATCAGCAGGATCTGGAATCCAGATGATGGGGCAACTGAATATAATGGTTTCATAAAACCCAATTTAACAAAAGTCGCTCATTGTATACTATTTTTAGTCTCTCAGGCAAAACCTCTTAAAACCAGATTAAATAAGCTTCTTTTTTATTGCGACTTTCTCAATTATAAACGGACGGGTTTCTCAATTACTGGTTGCAACTACCGAGCTATTCAGTTAGGACCTGTCCCTTCCCACTATCACGAATTATTTGGTTTGCTAGAGACATTAGGTTATATCAGGATAGAAGAGGAAATGTATGATCACGGGGGAACTGGAGAACGATTTTTCCCACTTCACTCATTCGATATATCACTGTTCGATGATAGAGAATTACAAACCATGAAAGACGTTGTCGAGCGGTTTGATGAAGTGAGAACTCGAAAGATCATAGAAATTTCCCACTCTGAAAAAGGATGGATTGAAAATAAGGATTATAGAGATCTCATCAGTTATCAGGCGTATGCATTTGATTTGCAGGGGGTGTAGTCCAGGAGGGGTCCATGGACTCCCCCCTCATTTTAAAACGCTTTCTCATAATCTTACTATTGTGGAAAAGGAGTCTCTTCATATTTCCTCAAATCGTAAGCTGTAGGAAACAAACGTGCCATTCTACGATCAATATCGCTGATTGTAACTCTCCCATCCTTATTTTCATCGAGTCCAGCGTTTTGGCGATATGCGGTAGAGGGCCTCGCATATAAGGTAAAGCATTCGTCTTGATTTCTTGCTTTTGGAAATAGTATTCCAAGATATAGATCTGTAAGACTGGTATAATCACCATATTTCTCCCTGACTTTTTGCAAATACAAATATACATATTCTAGTTGCTGTAATGGAGTCATACGACTTAAACGTTCAGCAGATACATTCATATCCATGGCAGTAGAAGGCATAAATTGTATGAGACCTACAGCACCACTCCCCTTGTGGTTGAAGACCGATGCATCAAACTTTGATTCTGCATACATAACTGCCATGAGCCACTCTGCGGGTACATCCAGCATATCTGAAATATCTCTAACTTTTTCTTCGAACTTTTGAGGTTCTCCAACGTGTATACTCGCTTTGTCAATCAAGTACAAACTGGGACTACTGGCTAATTCTCCGATAGATGCATATACTTCCTGATGCTCAGAAGAAACTAACCGGTATGTCATATAATTTGATCCCGCAACTATTGCGGTGATCAACCCCAGGTTTTTGACTAATCTGGGTATACCCGTGGGTATAGAGAGTACAATGTATTTTTTCCTCGACTGATAGGGTCTGGGAAAGGGTCCTTGTTTATCCATGTTATCAGGCATTAATTAATCTACGATCCAGCTTATCTCTAGCTAAATTTATTACAAAAATACTAATAAAATTAGTTTAAAACAAGTCGTTTGCAACAAATTTTAGTAAAACAAATACCAACTATATTAGTACCTTAACCTAAAGATTGAAAACTTACGCACACTTTTTTACCCTGGTAACACGTATGCTCATTTGGTATTGATATAGAAAACTAAAAACCTTTAATTTATGTAAGTCATAAGAGATGTATAACCAGAAATATAGTAGAGAAATGATGCGAATTTTTACATACTTATTCCTTCTATTTACAGGTATTACACTTGCACAAGCCAAAATTAGCTTAGGGAGTGAAATACCGAAGATGTTAACCCCTAATCATTCGATCGCGTTACCCATCGTAGAGGATAATGATCCATGGAATGAGTATGATTACTATGATGATTTCCGATTCTCAAGACGTTTGAGAAGATTTCATCCCGTTCAAAGTAGGGCATTTGCATGGAATTATTACGATCCGTTCTTTGCCAATGATATCTACTTTGTCATAGGAACCCCTTTATGGGATGCCTTTTACGCTCCTCGTCCATGCCCTGTTTTCCTGGGTCCAAGAACTGCATTCTTTACTCAATCAGTATTTTTTGGGTTTAGACCTGCTTTTTCCATTAATTTCAATTTTGGATTTGGTCGCTTCGGGTTTGGTCGCTTTGGATTTAACAGGTTTTACGATCCTTTCTTTTATGATCCTTTTTCCTTTAGAAGAGGGTTCTACAATAATAATTTCTTTGGAGGATATTACGGTGGTGGATGGGGATTTAACAGAGGGTATCGCAGAGGATTCAATAATGGGTATTACGCGGGATATAATGACGGAGTATTTGATGCCACACAGAACTATTGGTACAGAAGATCTTCTTTAAACTATGAATTAGATGGAAGATATGGTGGACGCAAAGCAGTTTACACCGACTTTAAAAGAAGACCTGATGGGACACTCACAAGAAGTAATTCAAGAACTAGATATGTAGTTGATCAGTACGACAGAAGAGATGCTGGTGTCAGACGACGTCCTACTTCTGCAAGATCAAATAATTCTGCATCTAGCAGAACTCCCGGGTCGCGCACAAATGTTCGCAGTTCTTCCAGGACTAATACATCCAGAGATGCTTATACCACAAGAAGACCTTCCAGTAGAAGTTCGTCTCCAAGCTATAACCGCAATGGGGCAAGCTCGTCCAACAGAAGCTCTTCGTACAACAGGCCTTCCAGTAGAAGTTCGTCTCCAAGCTATAACCGCAATGGGGCAAGCTCGTCCAACAGAAGCTCTTCGTACAACAGGCCTTCCAGTAGAAGTTCGTCTCCAAGCTATAACCGCAATGGGGCAAG
>CAZZEC010000006.1:0-53212 GCA_964652565.1 uncultured Bacteroidia bacterium | reverse complement strand
AGCAGAAGTTCGTCCCCAAGCTATAACCGCAATAGATCAAGCTCGTCCAACAGAAGCTCTTCGTACAACAGGTCTTCCAGCAGAAGTTCGTCTCGTTCATCTGCCAGGAGTAGCCGCAGAGTTCGACCTAATTAGCATCAACGAATAAAACAAAGATGACATATATAAAGGAATCGGACTGCTAAATGCAGTCCGATGTTATTTGTAGCACATAATATAAGCCGGATTCTGTATCCCAAAACATAGGGACCTCTATCATTTATCTAGCCCAGCTGTCGCCAACTGGATCTATCGGCCTACCCTCCGACATCAGACGGGTCGCCCTTAGCGTCGGTATATTTGGCCTTTCAGCTTCTGAGGTTTACCTGGCTAGTCCGATCACTCGGTCTACCGGTGGGCTCTTACCCCACCATTTCACCCTTACCTCCACTCTTAAAAGTGGTTGGCGGTATACTTTCTGTTGCACTTGCTGTATTCCGATTAGAATTATTCGGAATCCTTCCTGTTAGGAAGCAGAATACCCTGTGCTGTCCGGACTTTCCTCTCTCCCAATATACTCAAGACAGCGATAGAGCTATATGCTACTCTTCAAAAGTACGAATTTCACGTCATTTTGCTTCACCTGCAGATTACAAAACTTGTATTTTTGACTTGATACAATAAAATAAAAGAATCAAATTTGATGTTCATTGAGACAAACTCAACTACCTATTTCGATAGATAAGCAATAGTGCTTATCACATAGGCTACAGCATACAACGTATAACTTAATTTATCAACCTACATGCCCATTGAACTAGATCAGATCGTACAAACTTTTACACGTATCCAGGATGAGATTTGTCAAGGACTAGAGGAAATAGATGGGAAAGCCACTTTTGAGGAAGACTTGTGGGAAAGAGAAGGAGGAGGAGGAGGAAAGACTAGAGTCATACAAGGAGGAAACATTTTTGAAAAAGGGGGAGTGAATTTTTCCCACGTACATGGCATAATGCCAGATGCGATTACTCAAAAACTAGACTTACCTAACAATGTCCATTTTCACGCTACAGGAGTTTCGATAGTTATACATCCCCAAAGTCCCAAAGTACCCATCATACACGCAAATATTCGCTACTTCGAAATGGAGAATGGAACATACTGGTTTGGGGGAGGCATTGATCTTACACCAATATATGTGATACCTAAAGATGCCACTTTTTTTCACACCGTTCTTAAAAAAACATGTGACGAACATGACGCTACGTATTACTCGCGATTTAAGACATGGTGTGATGAGTATTTTTACATCAGACATCGACAAGAGATGAGAGGAGTAGGTGGTATATTTTTCGATCATTTAAAGGGGGAGACTATGGAAGAAAAAGACCGCATCTTTCAATTTGTAACTGCTGTTGGAAATACTTTTTTACCTTCCTATATCCCTATTGTACAAATACACAAGGAAGAACATTATACTGACAGAGAGAAACATTTCCAGCTTTTCAGAAGATCGAGATATGTCGAATTCAATCTCGTATATGATAAGGGGACTAAGTTTGGACTTGACACACAGGGTAGAATAGACTCGATTCTGATGTCTATGCCACCCTATGCACATTGGCCTTATCAGTATAGACCAGAGGCTAATTCTGCCGAAGCTCAAACAATAGAGTTGCTTCAACCTCGTGATTGGATCCGTGTAGAAGAATTGTCTTAGCAGTTATGATTTTACTGCATTCAAAAGACTGTTACCTACGCCTGCTGCCCAAGGATGCGCACTGGTTTCTATTAACTGAACGAGTGAGCACGATCCACCATAAATGTTAGATCTCATATGAATATTGGCACCGAATCGCATGAGTACTTGCGTGATTTCTACGATATTAGACGGAGTATATTGATTCCATAATTCTACTCCATTCGCAGCAATATAATGTATAAGCCCTGCATGGTGTCCATAATCTGAATGTTGATGTATGAGGTAGGGGCTTTGCAACAGCAGCTTATTAAACTGGTCCAATTTTCCGTTTATTAACAATTCTCGAGCCTGCTCAAACTCTTTATCAAAAGCTTTGTGCTGAATATCTACTACCTCACTCCAATTGTAAAATCCACACTCTCTCGCAATTGTTAACTGACAATCTTCAATAGAAAAAGTTTGTGCATCCATCAATGATTTAGGCTTTCCCAGATAATCTGGATGGTTATTCGCAAACTCGATATAATATCCCTCTTTTCTTCTCTTTGCAGCATCATATAAGCTATGCGTTAATTCACTTAACTGTTCGAAAATCGTTTCAAAAGTATGAGATAATACCTCTTTATGTAACCTTCTCACTTTTAAAACATCTGGACTGTAGTAGATAGTGGTATTTGGCATATTAAGTTGAAGGATTGATTATGGGTTTAGTTGCACATACACCAATCCTGGTTTAAGGTGGTACCTCAGACAAGTATTCACGATGTATGCTTGTATGAAAGGCTTCTCAAGAGATGGTTTAGGTATGTTTAAATACGTATTTCACGCAAAAAGTTAATCTTTTCATATTCGTAAATATAAATATCAAAAAACTCAAAAATACTCCTAAAATGTAACTAAAAACGCATATATTGTAACTAATTTAAACAATAATGGATATTATTCGTACATACTGAAAGGAAAGCAATTAATTTATATAGTTATGTTAAAATACACATCAATCCTATTTTCAGTTATTATCATCATGTCTTGTCAGGCACAAAAGGAGGAGTCAGATACGAAGCTGGTCAATGACCTTGAAAGATTTGTCGACTCTGTTTCACAAAATATAGATGAAGAAGCAACGACTTCATGGGAAACTGTAGAGGATCGTTATCAGGTACTCAAAACAAATGTTGATGAGTCATATGAAAACATGGAAGAAAGTACACAAAAAGCCGTAGATGACATCGAGCAGCGATTTGAGGAAACAAGAGATACGTGGAAGGAGAAAAGACAAAATATGAAATACTCTTTGGAAGACCAGCTCGATTCTTTTCAAACATTTATTGAAGAGGTAGAAGAATCTGTAGAGAATAAAAGTGTGGAGAGTTGGGAAGATATTGAAGAGAAATTCACTGAGCAATCTCAAAAGCTCAATGAGAATGTAGATGAATTGAGTGATGACATGAAACAGAAGTTCAATGATCTTTCGGACAGATTCGAAGAGGCAAAAGAGAAGTGGAATAATTCATAGTATTGCCTCAGATTCATATCATATTTCTTCACAGACATCAGAATCATAAAAAAAAGAGGCTGTCTCAAAAGTTCTTTATTACGAAGTTTCGTTAAAAATGTCTTAAATAATAGATTGAAAAAGAAAGAGGATTTATTGTTTTTAAAAATTAGCGCAGCATTTTTAAAAATAATAAAAAAATTAAAAGGGGAAGTCGACTTATGAGACTTCCCCTTTTTTATTTGGTATCCCATCAGATTCTAGATAGATAAATGAATCTAGACTAAAACTAACTTTCAATGATGGATTGTGACCAATTGGGAAGAGATATATTAGCAAAAGAAAAATAATGGAAATATCCCCTACAATTGGAATGGGGAACCTATGAATACAAATATTGGGTGATGCTCAGTGGATGCTTGATAAAAATAATTCTGAAATAGTAGAAGATGGGGCAGGAAACAAGCATCATATTTTGATGACAGAGTAGCAAGGAGTTTTGAACGTTTTCTTTAAAAATATATTGTACAATGATAAATTTTCCCTGCAATTTTAATAGATTTAATTCGTATTTTTGAATGGTATGTGTAGTATTTAGTCACATTATAGCAGGAGTTTAGGCTATTTAGCATTATTTATTATCCGTTTGCCCGTAATAGATTTCTGATTAGGGTTTTCATCTATACTTTCCGTAAAATGAAAGGATGTGTGCATGAGAATAGTAAGCAGAATTATGAAGGAGAAAATGCTTAAGCAGTCATGAAATGACAATAAGCTTCTATTTGCTACTACTATCATCATTTAATCAATGTAAGAAAACTTAATTTGCAAAAAATAAATAACACACATATAAATATTTGTGTGAAACTTTTTGCAACATCATTTATTTACAATGGAATTATAGGCTATTTTTCAAGGTTTTTTATATCTGGCCTTTGAATATGTTATGATATACGATTTATCTACGTGCGAATCCTGTCATGTTGGGATACATTTGTCAACGATCTTTTCAAATATCGTTCTTTCTCATCATGACAGACAATTTTACATACTGTCTGAGTTATGAACCAACAGAGACTATTCAAAGCTGTAACGAAACAAGAATTAGAACTCATTGCATTTTTGTCGGGTGTAATTGCTAGTCTGGCATCCAGTACAGGATATTTTTATGGTAGATTTGCAGACATATACGGGCCTGTAGCTACGTGGTCCATAGCTATTGTTTGGTTTGGTTTTTTTTGGAAAATTACCTCGATTCATGTTGACGATCCACCTAATGGGCCATCATCTGATACCTCTTCAAAGGATATAGACAATACATCTGAATCAAAAGAACCCTCTGAGGACATTCATCGTAATACCATCGAAGCTGAACGTTCCACAGCAATGAATAGTGGGAGTAAGAGAAATAATCTCCATGTTCAAGATAAAGAAGAAAAGGCAATCAATTATTATACTTATCCCTGGATATGGACATTTACGATTTGGACTCTGGGCATATTTACACATTTATCGCTGCCCACACAATTGATGCTAAATGGATATGTGACATATGGGAGTGAAAAAAATCTACATAATAGTAATGCAAAAATAGAGGTATATTATGCAAACAAGAAGATCATAGATTTGTATACTGATAAATATGGGTATTATCATATCACACTAGATAAAATACTCAATCAAAATATCATTTATTTAAGAATTGAATCTGAAAATTTTAATCCTGAAAGTGTTGAAATTCCTGTAAATGAGTTTACACAAAGAATTGAGAATTACGATATACAAGTATTCCCAATATTAAAACCAGCTACGCCATGAGGAAAACTTTACATAATCCATCATCCGGAGAAACCGGTAACATACTCAGAAAATTTCTTTTCTTATTCATGATTTCCCTGATTGTTATCTCATTGATACTAATAGGTTTATTCGGTATTAGAAGCCTTTATTTCAACTTTTCCGGTACCTCTACCATTCAATTGTCTGGTCAGGTATTTCAGGTTACGGACCGAGGAAACCTCGCACTACAAGATGCGACAGTGAGCATCATGCATGAAGGGGAAAGAATTGTAGACACAACCAATAGTTTGGGAAAGTTTCACATTACATACGAAACACAAAAAAGAGGTAAAAAGCGCGAACGAATTGTAGTTAATTACCCTCAATACGAAACCATAGGAAAAGAAATTGAGATCAACTACACAGATGGTACAATTATCGATTCGATGATATTCCAGATAGGCAGTTTAGCTTCTAGTAATGAGGAAGTCTACAAAGTGCGAAATGAGATTCATAAGACGCACCTCGACTTTACAGCACAGGGAAAATCTTTAATAAATACTACTGATTCACTAAAACTCATTGAAAATATAAGCACAACAACTGATATATTAGATCGATTGATTAGTCAACATCAACTCAATACGCGCTTTTTGATGGATGATAGTTTGTTGTTTGCGCTCAATGAAATATCAACTGACCGAATGAAACAAGAATTAAAAACATATCGAAAGAAACAACAAAAGATACTGGAAGTTAAAGATTCACTACTAAGCAAACTTTCAAATTAGCCATTTATGCATTGCCAGCGACCTCCAAGAAATACCCTTTTTATGAATCAAGTTGCTGCTATATTTGCGATCATTTTTTTGATCTCTGTCAATCATCATCATACCCTTGCTCAACCCAATACGCTAGAACTTCTCAAAAGATACAGAAATGAAATACTGGATCTTACGGATAGGCTCAAACAAAAAGAGCTAGAAGTATACAGAATAAGTGAAGAAAATCATCAACTTCGCAATGATAAGAGGTTCTTTGAGGATGAAATTAATGCCCTCAAAAACCGGATCAGATTGCTTGAGACCTATCTTTTTAATAGAAGTGGAGTAGAACAACAGGATATGGAAGTTATCTCTCAGGAAATGCAACAAGCAAATATTGACTTTCAAGAGATTAATCAAAATTTTGAAAATCTTAAGACAAACTTCATAAGATCTTCTTTCTATGTATTTTATGCATCTCATCCTGGTCCCAGTTCTTCTATGATGGTACTGAGAAGACCTGTTGAAGCATCAATGGTCAAGTTCCTGGAATTCAGTTTTAATTCCATTGAGTCACCAGCTCTCTGTTATGTGACAGTGAGGGATCGCAGTAATCGCGTCTATATAGATAGACTCCCAGTTACTGTCGAGGGATACAAAGGCTCTGCCTTTGTGAAGGTCAGCCTCAATCCCGGTTATTACACGGTTTATATTACAACAGACCGAAGATTACCCGATTACGTTTGCTACGATTTTTCTCTTTTCTAATACCCTTTTAGTTCGTCTATTTATACAAAAACTTCTTTACAAGAACTCTTTTATTATTACGTAAAATTGTCAAAATGTAAATACCCTTTTGATTATCCTTTAAATCTATGGAATGAAAAGCGGTGTTCATTTTCTCGTGGGCGACAACGGTCCCTTCTATATTACATACATCCACCTCCAATGGTAACATGGTCTGATACTTTTCATCTAACTTGATGGAAATATTAGATCTGTTGAGAGGTTGAAAGATGAGGATAGAAGGTGTAGGAAGATGTTTAGGGATAGATAATGTAGTTTGCTGTATCTTCATTTTGGTCGAATCATTGTTCTCAACATGCTGTATGTAAGAACTTTTCCATTTCATATCATATTGTGCATACTGCACATTTTCTACTGGTTGATCTCGATCTATACGGTCAGGTACAATCCAGGTCAACAAAGCTAATGAAAGGAGTAACAGGATGAAAAACCGGACTTTTCTCATTTTTAGTATAATTAGAAGTTTGGTAAAGTTGAATTAATGTAAGTATACGTTATACTTAAAAATTTTCTAGCTAAGTGCAAGCTTTTGCCCAAAATTATTTTGTTAATTTTAAATAAATAATTATAGAAGTTGGACCATTAATCCCCTGTCCGGGATGCACCCTATTACTACCTTCTTTAAGTCCTATATCAACTAATTGGTCTGCCTCTTCTCCATTATTCGAGGAGAATATTTAAAAACTGATAATAATTATTAATAATTCCTTGTAAGTGAATAGACTAAATTATTTTATAGTTTATCTATCTCAATAAGTGCGGAATTAATTCCGCACTTATTGAAAAAGCGCTGTAACAATGATTGATTTTATTAAATAATATTGTCCACGCACATATTAATTCTTGTGATATTGAGCTAGCATTTTTCCATTAACTATCAACAAATATGTTTAACAACATTCACCACATTGCCATTATTTGTTCTGATTATCCTACTTCCAAACATTTTTATACAGATATACTAGGATTAGAGGTGATACGAGAAGTCTTTAGAGAGGAAAGAAATTCCTATAAATGTGATTTATCTCTTAATGGCGTATATATTATCGAACTATTCTCTTTTCCTGATCCTCCTCCCCGTCCCAGTAGACCTGAAGCCATGGGATTACGACATCTCGCTTTTGAAGTGGAGGATGTATCAGAAGCGGTTGAAGTATTAGCTGCCAAAGGAATCCAGACAGAAGCTATACGGATTGACCCTTATACTCACAAATCCTTTACTTTTTTTGCTGATCCTGATGGATTACCCATAGAGATTTATGAGCGGTAGCAGAAAAGTATAGTTAATGCTAGCTTACCCTGTATATGATAGCATCTTCTATGAATGTACCATTGATTATATTATTCCGAAACCTGATTTGACTTAACGTATCTCCTGTCTGAATCTGTTGTTTAAAAAGTCTTGATAACGATGAATGATACTTCCAAAGTTTTATATGGGCCACATTGATATCCGAATCAATTTGAACATCTTTTAAATATTCTGCAATCTTTACATATATTTCTCTGGAACCAAATTCATCCACTAAGGGAGTCGACAAAACGAGATGCCATCGATCTGCATCTTTATCGTAAAGCCATAGAGCTATTTTAATATCCAAACCTTTTTCATCCAGATATTGAATTACTTTTTTCCCTTTTTCAATATCACTTTCTACCAATATTGTTGTATCCATTGCAATAAGCCATTTGATCCTATAATAGATTCAAGTAAATCCTCTGCCTCTTCACGACTTTTAGTTTCATATCTTCTGTATTCTTTCCAGTCTTTTATATTACTCCAATTAGCATTAATCTCATTATTTACCTCTATCGCTTTGTCAAGTTCAACACTTAAACCTGCACTATCCATGAGTTTTTCCAGATCATTTGATGTAGAGCTTTCGCTTCTTCTATCCTCAATATCGAAATTTCTTGAAAACTATGTCTGTTCATCCACTGTTAATTTTGAGGATTAACTTAATACTTAAAATAAGGCAAAGACCATGTCCAATCCGCCATTTATGTACAAAAAACATCTTTATTAGAGTGCTTAGTATCGGATTATTACTTGCACTCTAATAGCATTACAGCCAGCTAAGCCCATACCCTAGCAAAGCAGCTCCAATCACTAATACAATGGGATTTGTCTTTTTTGGGCCAAATACTGCTAGCGCACTAAGACTTGCAATTACAATCGCTCTCCAATCAATAAGTATATCAACTCCTAGCTCAATCATAACTGCTCCCATGATGCCCACAGCGCCAATATTTACCCCATCGAGGAATGCAGCACTCAGCTTCGATTTTCTCAACCTAGGGATGAGTGGATTTAGAAACCAAACGAAGAAAAAGGATGGAAGAAAAATGCCTACGGTAGCAAGTATAGCTCCTTTCCAACCCGCTAATTGATATCCGATAAAAGTGGCAGTTGTCAAAACAGGTCCCGGGGTCATTTGCCCTATGGCTACGGCGTCTAGCAGTTCCTGTCTGCTAAGCCAGCCCAGTCTTTGGATAAGCTCTCCATCGAGATATGCAATCAATACATACCCACTACCGAAGAGAATGGCTCCTATCTTGAGAAACACTAAAAATAATTTTCCCAACGGGATTTCACTTTGCAGTTGCTGTGGAATAAATAGCATCAACAACATTGTATTCCTCTGATCCTTTACTGTAATATTTAGTATAATCTGTTTTAGCATCCAAAGTATTCCCCCCGCAAGGATGGCATATATCTCGGACAAGCCCAAAAATGTAGCTCCTCCTACTGCCAGGCCAATGAGCCCAAGTTGCCAACCTTTCAAGGCCTTTTTACCAAGTTTTATTACTGCGTTGAGGATCAGTATAAGCACGGCAGGCTTAATCCCATATAAAAACGGCTCCACATATGGAGTTTGACCATAGGTTACATACACATAGGCTAATATCCCAGTCATTACTGCCGCTGGAAAGATGAATGAAATACCTGCTACAAATAACCCAGCCGTACCTGCTCGCTCATGCCCACAATGCATAGTCATTTCTGTAGAATTAGGTCCGGGGATTAGATTGGTGGCTCCGACCAGGTCGAGAAAATGTTCTCTTGACATCCATTTCTTTTTGTCAACGATGATATCTTCCATCATGGCGATATGTGCTGCAGGCCCACCAAAGGCGACACACCCCATTCCAAAAAATATTCTTGCGATCTCTATAAGTTTGCTGAGCATATATTTATTTTCCTACCAAGACAAGCATTTGAGGTCTTCTTTTGGGAATGCGTTTGACGATATTTCTCGCCTCCAGGTCCAACTTAATCGTAGTCACATACCAGGATATGCTCCCATCTAGTTTGTCTTTCAACCTTTGTTCTAGCGCTTGATTCAATTCCATGAAGGAAATTTCACCATTTAGGGCAATGATATCTATCATGTGCTCTTTTACTAATTCATACTTTGATCGAAGTATATTCACTCCCTCTTTCCCCTCGGGATGCAAAGTCAAGATCCTATCATCCATGATATTGTTGATTAATGAAAAGTAGTACCTAATATGCGGCTATTATGCGAGTATTTGTTTTTCCAAATGCCGATTTCTATTAACTTTGTCATGAACATAGACTGCAAATCTATGTTAGGTTAAGATAAAATAGTTTACAAAAATAAAAAATATGGCAGAAGTATCCGTAGATAAGAAGGCGCTGATTGAGGGGGAACGACCGATGTTCAATGCGAGTTTTGGGAAGTTGATGATGTGGTTTTTTCTTGTTTCAGATG
This sequence comes from uncultured Bacteroidia bacterium, assembly GCA_964652565.1. Classification (GTDB taxonomy): domain Bacteria; phylum Bacteroidota; class Bacteroidia; order J057; family J057; genus JBCCTX01. The sequence continues at coordinate 42,949 of CAZZEC010000006.1, read as the reverse complement.
CATTTACATTTTCCTCTTTACTCATTGCATATGGTGCTTTACGCGTAAGGTCAGTAACTGACTCCGCACTTCAGGCTTGGGCCAACCCTGAGGAAGTTTTCACTCACGTACCTGTCCTGTATGAATTGTTTCATATTGAGGCACCCCTGGTATTTGTGGGTATCATGACCTTTATACTTATCGTGAGTAGTGTTACGATGGTACTTGCTGTGGAGGCAGGACATCGTAAATCCAGAAAAGAGGTCTACAAATATGTCTTATATACGATCATAGGTGGTGCTACCTTTCTGGGTTGTCAGGCTTACGAATGGTATCACTTTATTCATGGTCATGAAGATTCTGCCGTTGCCATACCTGAATCGCAATTGACGTCTTTGGGTCTTGATGATAAAACGGAGCTTATTCATCACGAAGTCCTTCCTGCATTATATATGTATAACAGTCAGGAAGAATTAATTGGTTTTCGTCTTAAAGACGGGACTAAAATAGTAGATTCAAAAACCGTTGCGGGCATTGAAAAGATCGGCGCGCAAACGAACTCAGAAGGAGAGCATATCAATCGCACGCATGGGGGGGCAAATCTTAAGGCCAATGAATATGGCCCTCAGGCATTTGGAGATCTGTTTTTCTTTGTGACAGGATTTCATGGTACCCATGTTTTCAGTGGTGTTGTTCTACTGGTAATCCTTCTCATAGGGGTAAAAAATGGCACCTATGAACGACGAGGACATTATGAGATGGTAGAAAAGATTGGCCTTTACTGGCACTTTGTGGATCTTGTGTGGGTCTTTGTGTTTACCTTCTTTTACTTGGTTTAATATTCAATTCTCAATTCAAACAAAAGCTATATGGCAGCTGAAAGTATAAATCCCAAAAAGGCCATCTGGAGAACCTTCTTTATTCTCCTGGGTTTAACGGTTTTAGAGTTTATCATAGCAGGTACAAAAGGGTTTTACGCTAGCTTATTTGGGCTAAAAGATGAAACTGTAAGCACCATGGTACTTGCGTTGTTCATTATCCTTACTATTTTCAAAGCCTTTTATATCGTTGCAGAGTTTATGCACCTCAAACACGAAGTTAAGCGACTGATATGGATCATATTGGTGCCCTTCATTTTCATCGTATGGCTGATCATCGGATTACTTTGGGAAGGAAATTACTGGGGAGGTAGTTGATCGCTTCCCTGCTAACAAATTCCTCCGTACTGGGTTTTTGTATATAGTAAGCTTTTTATTATGCTCAAAAACCGACGAAGTGCAATACTACTGATAATACTTTTTGTATTACCTATTACTGTTTACCTCACATTCAGAAGTATCTCAAGACCAGTATTCAAGCAAATGCCGTATGCATACATGCTAACTTCCGCAGGTGATACTGTCATTCCGCAGCTAGATCAAGTTCTGATGTATACAATCGATGGGGAAAAACTTTCTAGTACAAATCTCTCGGGAAAGATCTATATCATAGATTTCTTCTCGCCTTCAGACACGCTATTAACTACTGTGCTTCACGGCAATCTTGCACGTGTAAGGAACAATATAAGCGATGCAGATTACATAGGCATGCTTTCTCTGTATACAGGCGACAGTTTGACAAATGAACTCAAAGCGTACTATGAATCTCGGTTTCCCGGTGATGATCAGCAATGGAAATTAGCATGGGGAAGCCAAAATGATATTCTTACATTTGGAGAATCTCAGCTAGGGATAGAGGAAATAGGAATAAAAAAAGATAGTCTTATGCTTGAAAGGAATGATTTTTCATTTACCTCTCAGACAGTGGCTTTGGTCGATAAACAAGGTAGAGTAAGAAAATATTACGCAGCTACCGATCTTGGAGAAATACGAAAGATAGGTGAAGATTTGCAGGCCTTAACCGTATTGGAATATCCTGAAGAACTCAACAGCAATCGGCAAGAACAACAATAGAAATCCTTTTTAAAGGATGTATCACTTGTTAACATAAACATCAGATGGAGCAAACATATAAATTGAACGATAAACTCTATGTTCCTTTAATTTGGGCAGTATCTATCCTTGTTCCTGTAGTAGTAGGAGTTTTACTCACCCCTGGTTTAATCCCTCCGATACAATTGGGTTTTAATCCTTATTTGCTTTCAAAAATTAATGCTTTCATCAATTCAGGAGTATCGATTCTATTAATCCTGGGTGTTGTATTTATCAAAAGCAAAAGGATACAACTACATCGTACTATGATGATCAGTGCATTTGCACTTTCTACGGTTTTTCTTGTGTTATATGTATTGTATCACTTATCAGTTGGACACACTCCGTATTGTGATGAAGGATTAGTACCCAAAGCAACCTATTATATATTTTTGATCTCTCATATTATTCTCTCTGTAACGATCATACCTCTCGCTTCGTTTTCAATATATAGAGCTTTGAATGGGCAGTATGATAGACATAGAAAAATTGCAAAGATTACATTTCCTTTATGGCTTTATGTAGCGATAACAGGCGTATTGGTGTATGTGTTTATTTCTCCCTGCCACCCTATATAATTTACTTATGAAAAAGCTATCTGTTGACATACATATCTATATACTGAAGGCTATCGTAGCCGCAGTTGTTTTGTTGTCCGGTATTTATCAACAAGTATGGGCACAGTGTGCTACGTGTAAATCTGCAGCAGCTACAAAAGACGAGGCAGGAAATCTCGTAGTAGGGCAAGGAATTAACACAGGTGTGCTTTATCTGCTTGCCATGCCCTTTATCATAGGGGGGGTGATAGGTTTTATATGGTGGAAATACAAGAAGGAATGGAAATCTCATACAGAAGCATAAAAAAATCAGCCAATCTTTATAATAAGATGGCTGATTTAGTATAAAGCTTATGAAAAATCTATTCTTGTTCTTTTACTTCAAATATTTGTATTCCGATAGCTCTTCCTCCCTGACTTCCCCCATGGCTTCCTAAATAAGCGCCTAATACCGCTCCTATAGTAGTACCCACTCCAGGAATTACTGACCCTAATGCAGCGCCTGTAGCCGCACCACCAATGGCTCCACTAGTAGCACCTACATTTTGAAAGGTGTCAACGCCGAAATCTTTATCGCTTAAATTTCCATTTACCCAGCGTGCTGTGCTCCAGCCTTGATCAACCATGCCAAATGCAATGGCAGTAAAAGCGTGAGAATGCTTGATACTTAATTTCCAAAGCCCTCTCCACCCCATTCTTTTACTGATTGCTCGTATTCCTTCTTTGACACTCAGAGCCAATGCGGCTTTAGCTCCTCCAGTAGCTGCATCTTTAGCACCTGTACGTATTACTTTGACCGTAAGTTCCTTACCATTAATCTCTCCATTCTGAAGTTTTTCCATATTGGATTGCCCTTCCTTCACCATCCCATTGATACCAGCCATAACCGCGGAAACAGCGGCTGTCTCTCCAATTTCGATAATTAATCCCTTATCTATCGCGTCTTCCAATATTACCACTGATCTGGCTATATGTGATTGATTCTTCATATTATTAACTTCTAAGCTAAATGTACGTTTTTGATGCGTACAGGTTTTAAGTTACTCTGTAACCTCTATTTTTCCAAAATAAAGCTTCTTTCCTTTCAACTCAAGTAAATAAATGCCCGATGGTAAATTTTCTCTACTAATATTTACGGTTCCGGTACGGATATTCGTTTTGTGTTGTAAGGTTCTTCCTTGAAGGTCGCTAATTGTTACTTCAAAGGGATAGGCATCGGGATTGGGAAAGGTCAACATTGCCTCGTCTGAGAAAGGATTAGGCATAAATAATACGTCAGCATCCTCAAACATATCTCTGACCGAGACGATATTAAATGGAAACGGTTCTGAAGTCACCTGACAACCATTTTCAAATGAAGCTTCGACGGTATATTCTCCAGATAATGTAGGAGTAAATGTTTCAGAAACAGCACCTTCAATGGATTCTCCATTTCTGAACCATTGAAAGTTATCTGCATCACTTGAAGTACTCAATACATTTTCATCAGATGTTACTCTAGGTATTAAAGGTGAGCATACTTCTGAAACGCGGTATATGGTTCCCTCAATCATCGCAGCTACGAACAACTCCCCATCTTTATCCTCTCCAAATGTACTATATTCTAATCTTTGCTTCGCTCCATGATCGATCACGGTCCATTCCTCATTATCATCTGGCGCAATTGTCCAGAATTTTCCACTACAATAATCTGTAACTACGTATTGCCCATATAGCAAGGGAAATTTCGTCCCTCTGTATACAAATCCTCCAGTTATAGAACATCCATCCTGACCGGGATTATTTCTATACTCAAACACAGGTCTAATGTATGAAGATACATCATCGCACCCTATCCCATTCAGATTAAAATTATTACTTCCCTCCAAACATCTCCATCCATAATTGGCACCACTCTGTTGTCCAGCGGGAAGAAATGAAACCTCTTCCCAGCTATTTTGTCCCACATCGCCAATCCATATGTCATAGGTTAGTCTGTCAAAGCTGAAACGCCAGGGGTTTCTCAATCCCAATGCCCATATCTCATTAGGAATATCAGGTTCGTCCAAGAAGGGGTTATCATTGGGAATGCCATAATTTAATCCTTCATCGGGGTTATCGATATCAATTCGTAAGATCTTACCCAGAAGATTGCTTTCATTTTGGGCACGATCTCCAGGATCGCCACCTGCCCCCCCATCTCCCATAGGGATGTATAGGTAACCATCCTGCCCAAAAGCAAGGTCTCCTGCATTGTGATTGCCAAAAGGCTGCCCAATTGTTATAAGTACCAATTCGCTATTAGGATCAGCTACGTTGGGGTTATCAGAAGAAACGGAAAAGCGAGAAATAAAAGAAGTACTATTGTTCCCAGTATAATTGACATAAAAATATCCATTATTTTCATAATCTGGATGAAATGCCAGTCCCAATAATCCTCTTTCATCAGGTGGATTGGGACCTACTACTCTATCCCGGATATCGAGAAAGGGAACATCCAATACCTGGCTGTCCGCATTAACGATTTGTATAAATCCACTTTTAGAAACTACGAACAGTCGATCATCTCCAGCACTCGCAATATCCACGGGTAGCGTCAATCCCGTAGCGTATTCTTTGAGATCTATAATGGGTTGAGCAAAGGTAGGAAAATGGTGTATTAGCGTAATTGTTAACAGTATGATCAGATTGAAAAATTTCTTCATGATGTTGAATTTAATTGCACTTTATTTTATAACGAATTGTATAACAAATTGTGAGTTTATTATAAATGAAAATATGATAAAAGCATAAACAAAATGCATACTCAGATTAACGGAAATATCGAACAATAGGTAAAATTATTTGCTTATTTCAATAAGTATGAATAAATATGCATTTATTAAGGTGTTATTAAACCTATTTTGAATTCACACAATTAATCCAGATACTAACGCGAAAATCATGAAGTTTTCAGGTATGAACAAGATTTTTCTTTCAATCCTAGCAGTAATTGCACTTTCATCTTGTGTTTCTAAAAAGAAATACGATGAGCTTACTCAAGCTAAAGCTCAATCAGAAGAGGCTCTCAGAAGAGAGATAGCTGATCGCGACGCACAAATCAAGGATCTTCAGGGCAAATCTGAATCTCTTCAGAGCGATCTAAATATGTCTGAAGAGGAAGTAGCTAAGTTTGCTGCTCAGGTAAAAGAAGGAAACGAAAAACTAACTGCACTTTACAACTCAATAGCAGAAGCATTTGAAACTTACGATCCCAATGATTTGGAAGTAAGTGAGCGCAATGGAAAACTGTATATCACACTTAGTAACAGTATTTTGTTTGATGCTGGTAGAGCAAGACTTGCTGATGAATCTACAGATGTTATCGCAACAATTGCAGAAGCTATCAAAGGAAATCCTGACTTGACTATCCGTGTGGAAGGACATACAGACAATGATCCTGTAAAAATCCACAAATACAAGTACAAAGACAATTGGGCATTAAGTACTGCACGTGCTTTGGCAATCATTTCAGAGCTTGAAAAGCAAGGAGTTGATGGTAAGCGTCTGACTGCTGCCGGAAAAGGTGATACACAGCCTATCGCTTCAAATGATACTGATGAAGGAAAGCAGAAAAACAGAAGAACTGAATTCATCGTTGTTCCTGAAATCAGTGGATTGTACAAAATCTATAAAGATCAGGGCGGTAGCTCCAGATAACACTCTCTTAATAAAATAAAAAAAGGAGGAAGGCTAATAGCTTTCCTCCTTTTTTTTGACCCCTTGTTCGACTACCGTAAAATTGAGCTTCAAGTCATTGATAAACTAAGGGGAAGTCTCATAAGTCGACTTCCCCTTTTAATTTTTTTATTATTTTTAAAAATGCTGCGCTAATTTTTAAAAACAATAAATCCGCTTTCTTTTTCAATCTATTATTTAAGACATTTTTAACGAAACCTCATAATAAGGAACTTATGAGACTTCCTCTACATTTTTTGGTGCAATAAGCTATATTTTATGCCGCTCCTTCCAATTTACGGATAAGATTCAATGCACTTCCTGCTTTTAACCACTCTAGCTGATTTGCATTAAACGTATGATTACAGAGGATTTCATCTTTCGTGCCATCTGCATGGTGGAGTATCACTTTTACCGGCTGATTAGGTGTTAATTCGCTTGCAATAATATCGATCTTATCGTTTTCCTGGACCTTGTCATAGTCAGCAGGATTATCAAAGGTTAACGCAAGTACACCTTGCTTCTTAAGGTTTGTCTCGTGTATACGAGCAAATGATTTCACAATCACAGCTCTAACACCTCTATGTCTAGGCTCCATTGCTGCATGCTCTCTGGAAGAACCTTCCCCATAGTTTTCATCACCTACAATAATGGACTGTACTCCAGCCTCACCATAAGCTTTCGCTACGTTAGGTGTTTCGTCGTATTCACCCGTGATCTGGTTCTTTACCCAATTAGATTTTTGGTTAAATGCATTTACTGCACCTAACAGAAGGTTATTCGAAATATTTTCCAAATGTCCTCTGTACCTCAACCAAGGGCCTGCCATGGAAATATGGTCTGTCGTGCATTTTCCATAGGCTTTGATCAGCAGTGTCAACCCAGTAATATCATCACCCTCCCAGGCGGAAAATGGTGTCAGTAATTGCAATCTATCCGAGTCAGGGGCAACTTTCACCTCTACATGGCTCCCATCTTCAGCTGGAGATATAAACCCAGGGTCTTTGACATCAAATCCTTTATCAGGCAACTCATCACCTACCGGAGGATCTAGTTTTACTGCCTCACCTTCTTCATTCGTAAGGGTATCAGTAACTGGATTAAAGGTCAGGTCTCCTGCGATAGCAAAGGCAGTTACTATTTCGGGAGAAGCAACAAACGCGTGGGTATTGGGATTTCCATCGTTACGTTTTTTAAAATTTCGATTAAACGACGTCATGATTGAGTTCTTTCTTTCAGGATCCTCCGTATGTCTTGCCCACTGACCAATACATGGACCACAGGCATTTGCAAGTACTACTCCTCCAATCTTTTCGAATGGTATGAGTAGACCATCTCTTTCGACCGTATATCTAATCTGCTCAGAGCCAGGAGTGATTGTGAATTCAGATTTTGCTTTAAGGTTCTTTGTTGCAGCCTGACGGGCCACAGAGGCCGCACGATCCAGATCTTCATAGCTCGAATTCGTGCAAGAGCCGATAAGCCCTACTTCCAAGGTTTGAGGATATTGATGTTCTTTGACTGCTTCTGCAAATTCTGACAGCGGCCAGGCTTTATCTGGACTAAATGGCCCATTAATATGAGGTTCTAGCTCACTAAGATTGATTTCGATCAGCTGATCAAAATACTTTTCCGGCTCTGCATATACCTCTTCATCCCCGGTCAGGTGTTCACTGATCTTGTCAGCCATATCAGCTACAGCTTCTCTTTCCGTTGCTCTAAGATAACGAGCCATGGTCTCATCGTATCCAAACGTGGAAGTTGTTGCGCCGATTTCTGCACCCATATTACAGATGGTTCCTTTACCAGTAGCAGAAAGAGTACGTGCTCCAGGGCCGAAATATTCTAATATAGCTCCGGTTCCTCCTTTTACGGTGAGGATACCTGCTACTTTGAGTATGACATCTTTGGAGGAGGTCCATCCATTCATTTCACCTGTTAGCTTAACGCCAATAAGCTTGGGCATTTTGAGCTCCCATGGCATTCCTGCCATTACATCTACTGCATCTGCTCCTCCTACTCCAATGGCTACCATCCCCAATCCACCAGCATTCACAGTATGTGAATCTGTACCGATCATCATCCCTCCAGGGAATGCATAATTTTCTAATACAACTTGATGAATAATTCCGGCTCCAGGCTTCCAAAATCCTATTCCATATTTATTGGATACAGACTGAAGAAACTCAAATACTTCTTTGTTGGATACCAATGCTTCTTCTAAATCTTTCTTTGCTCCTACTCTTGCTTGTATTAAATGATCACAATGAACGGTAGAAGGAACAGCAACATTATCTTTCCCTGCCATCATGAACTGAAGTAATGCCATCTGAGCCGTTGCATCCTGCATTGCAACACGATCTGGGGAGAAATTGACATATGAGCCTCCCCGAACGAAATCCTCCATTTCTGTATCGGGGTACAAATGTGAGTATAATATTTTTTCTGTGAGCGTTAAAGGTCTATTCAGAAAGGTACGTGCAGCAGAAACCTTTTCCGGCAGCTGATCATACACTGTCTGAATCATATCTAAATCAAATGCCATGCTATATGATAGTTATGAGGTGAAACTTATGATTCTGTTAATAATGACACAGATGATATTCCTGTGCCTGCATATACGTCTATATGAGTATTTTCAAAGGTAATCCAAATTAGTTAAATATCTCAATACTTAAACGTCTCGACAGGTCAATAGCTATGAATATTTTCGTGCATTTGCCCTGATGCCTCGATATAAGAAAAGGGAAGAGTCACAGGCTGCGAATCTCTTCCCTTCTCGATTGTACGTTTGTGTTATATTACTCTGCGGCTAAAGCATCCGCACCTGCAGAAATTTCAAGTATTTCTTTAGTAATTGCCGCCTGACGGGCTTTATTATAGCTTATCCTCAGATCTTTCAACAAGTCTTCTGCATTCTCTGTAGCACTATCCATCGCTACCATTCTCGCTCCATGCTCTGCCGCATTAGATTCTAACACAGCCCTGTACAATTGTATACGTAAAGCCTTAGGGATGAGTTCCTGAAGTATTTCTTCTCTTCCAGGTTCAAAGATATAATCCACCTGAATATTGGATTCTTGGGTCTCAACGTCATCAAAATTATCTACAGAAAGAGGGAGAAATATTTCGACAATACGGTTCTGAGACATTACATTTTTGAACTCATTAAAGGCGAGATATACCCTGTCGTACGTTTCAGAAGTAAATAAATCAAATACTTCATCCACAATCTCATTTACTTTATCAAAAGACAAGTTCGTGAATACATCTCTGTTTCCGCCCAGAATATGAAACCCTCTTTTCTTGAAATGCTCGTGACCTTTACGGCCCAGACACATCATATGCACTCTTCCTTCAGATGCTTCTAAGGCTATATTTTCGTTGATAAATGATAAGGTCTCTTTAAAAATATTAGAATTGAAAGGGCCAGCGAGCCCTCTATTAGAGGAAATCAGTACTATGAGTACTTTGTCAACTTCCCGCTCCTCGATAAACTTACTGGGGATCTTCTCAGCATCCAGACTGGATATAATATTTGCGATCAGTTCCCGGAGTTTGTTAGCATAGGGTCGAAGCATCAGAATACGGTCCTGCGCTCTGCGTAGCTTCACGGCAGAAACCATCTTCATTGCTTTGGTAACTTTTTGTGTATTCTTGACCGTTTTGATACGGCCTCTGATCTCTTTTAAATTGGCCATTAGGCAATATTGTTCATTGTTGACAAATCACGATAAACGATATATCTCTAATCAGCAAAGCGACTGGCTACATTCTTAGAAATCTCAGTCAATTGCTCCTGCATCTCATCGGTCCATTTCTTACTCAATATTTTCTCAAACAGATCCTGGTGATTGAGTTTAACTTCTTGTATTAACGCTGCCTCATATTCATTTATCTTTTCTACAGGAACGGTATCAGCATATCCGCGTGATACAGCAAATATAGCCACTACTTGCTCTTCTACAGGTACAGGAGAATACTGTTTTTGGATCAACAGCCTTACGCTACGCTTCCCTCTCTCCAACTGTCTGACTGTAGCCTTGTCCAAATCGGAACCAAATCTTGCAAATGCTTCCAACTCTCTGTATTGCGCGAGGTCGAGTTTTAATCGTCCGGCAACCTTTTTCATAGGTTTAATTTGTGCAGAACCTCCCACACGAGAAACGGAAATACCCACATTAATGGCAGGTCTCACTCCAGAATTAAAGAGTCCCGACTCCAGGAATATCTGACCATCAGTGATGGAAATTACATTAGTAGGGATATATGCGGATACATCTCCCTCCTGTGTTTCGATGATAGGCAGCGCCGTAAGAGAGCCCCCCCCTTTCAATAATGGTTTAAAGGGTTCGGGTACATCATTCATCTTTTGAGCGATAGAGTCATCAGCAATAATTTTAGCTGCACGCTCTAACAAACGAGAGTGAAGGTAGAATACATCACCTGGATATGCTTCACGACCAGGAGGACGTCTTAATAGCAATGAAACTTCGCGATAGGCGACGGCCTGTTTGGACAAATCATCATAAATGGCCAATGCGGGTCTACCTGTATCGCGGAAAAACTCACCAATAGCTGCACCTGCATAGGGGGCGAAGAATATCGTTGGAGAAGGTGAAGATGCGGGAGCTGCAACGACGACAGTATAAGCCATCGCTCCATTCTCTTCCAATGCTTTTACAACCTGAGCAATTGTTGATCCCTTTTGTCCACAAGCTACATATACACAATATACAGGCTCTCCTCTATCATAAAATTCCTTTTGATAAATAATTGTATCAATGGCAATTGCGGTCTTTCCTGTTGACCTATCTCCAATGATCAATTCTCTCTGTCCCCTTCCAATAGGAATCATTGAGTCAATGGCTTTAATTCCTGTTTGAAGAGGCTCATTAACAGGCTGTCGAAAAATCACTCCCGGAGCCTTTCGCTCATAGGGAGCATCATACAGGTCCCCTTGAATAGGACCTTTTCCATCTATAGGTTCTCCCAAAGGATTAATTACGCGTCCCAGCAGTCCATCTCCCACCTTAAGAGAGGCAATCTGACCTGTTCTTCGTACTGTATCCCCTTCTTTAATACCTTCGGATTCACCAAAAAGAACGGCACCTACATTATCCTCTTCGAGGTTTAGCACCATCCCCTTTAATCCATTTTCAAACTCTATCATCTCACCCGCCTGGACCTGGGATAGTCCATAGATACGAGCAATACCATCTCCGATCTGTAACACGGTACCGGTTTCTTCGAGCTCAGCTTCAGTCTTGAAGTTTGAGAGTTGCTCTCTTAATATCGCAGATACTTCATCTGGTCTTACGGTAGGCATATTTTATTTTTTTGTGTGTATGATATTCTAAAAAGAACACACAGATATATATCTGTGTGTAATTAATTTAATCCAAAATTATGTTTCATTTTCCTGAGTGCGGCATTTACACTTCCGTCATATAATTGATCGCCGATCTGAATCTTAAAGCCACCTATCATTGTGTGGTCGATTTCCTTTTGTAATATAAGTGTTTTATTTAGCTGAGCTTCCAGCTTATCAACGATATGTGATACTAATGAATCAGGCATTTCATATGAAGAAATCAACGTTCCCCTCACAATATCAAACTCTTTATCATATAAAGAGAGGAATGCCTCAGCCATGTAAGGGATGAATGCTTCTCTGCTCTTACGCGAGAGCAAATCAATGATTTGCATCGATAAGGTGGAGGAAAGTTTCTTCTCAAAAAGCTTCTTCAGGATACTGTGCTTCTTTGAAGAAGGGATAATAGGGCTGTTTAAAAGATTTCTCAGCTCACGATTTTCCTGTACTACTGTATGAACGATGGTCATATCTTCCTTTACCTCATTCAATACCTTTTGCTCCTGGGCGAGTCCAAACAAGGAGTTTGCGTATCTGTTACCAATTCTTGCCTCTACCATAGATGATATAACTGAAATTAATTTGCTTGTGTAAGAGTTGTTGACTCATTTTGTCCCATTTCATTAATCAGCTTTTTAGCCAATTCTTCCTGAGCAGAAGGATTATCCAACTTTTGACGCAAAATCTTTTCGGCAACTTCTAGGGACATACTTACTGCAAGTTCGCGTATCTCATTTAATGCTTGGTTTTTCTCAGCCTCTATTTGCAATCTTGCTTTTTCAACTTCTTTATTGCGTTCTTGAGAAGCAGCAGCTTGTGCATCGCTAATGATTTTATCACTCATTGCATTTGCAGCAGAGACAATACGCTCCTTTTCGGCACGGGCTTCTTTGAGCAATTCTTCGTTTTCTGCTTTGGTTTGAGCCATCTCTTCTCTGGCTCTTTCAGCTTCCTTCAAGGAATCTTCAATTTTATTTTCCCTGGTCTTGATTGCTTCGAGGATAGGTTTCCACGCATATGAACGCAAGAGAAAGAAAAATACTAGGAATATAATCAAGGTCCAGAAGAACAGACCAAAATTAACTTCAAGTATAGACAGTATAATCATGAGTATATTTTATTTGTAAGTGTATCTAGGATACGACCGGGGCATTCCCCCGGTCTTTCATTTTGGATTGCATAAAGTACATGCATTAACCTGCATTAAGTACTCCAAGCAAGCATACCACGACACCAAATAGGCAAACCCCCTCAATGAATACTGCTGTAAGCAACATTGCACCACGAATATCTCCTGCTGCCTCTGGTTGTCTTGCAATAGATTCTGTTGCAGCAGCTGCCAATCTACCGATTCCTAAACCGGCACCTATAGCAACTAGACCTGCTCCGATTCCTGCACCTAAAATTTCCATAAAAAATATATAATTGAATTAGTGAATACGTTATCAATGATGATCGCTGTGTTCTTCACGCGCCATTCCCACAAACACTGCCGTAAGCAAGGTAAATATGTATGCCTGAATAATTGCCACGATCATCTCTAACCCAAAGATTACCAGCGTAAACAGTACAGTTACAGGGCTTATAGCTAACGCTCCAGTTGGATTAGCCCCATTATTACCCAAAATAAAGATGAGAAATACTAACCCCAAAACCATAAAGTGCCCTGCGGAAATGTTGGCAAATAGACGTATGGCTAACGCAAATGGCTTGGTAAAAATTCCCAGGAATTCAACGATGGGTACCAAGGGAATACCAAATTTAAGGTACCAGGGTACACCAGGCGTGTTGAATATATGCATCCAATAATCCTTCGTTCCATTGACTTGCGTAATGATAAACGTCAATAATGCCAAGGCTGCTGTTACAGATAAGTTACCGGCAATATTTGAATTGAAGGGTGTTAGGCCCAGAAGATTTGAAAACCAGATGAAAAAGAATAATGTCAACAAATAGGGAACAAATCTATCCGCTCCTTTATGTATCCAGCTTCTTGCAATTTCGTCTCTAACAAAAACGATAATAGGTTCAAAGAATGATTGTATTCCTTTGGGGGCCTCACCTTCGCGTTTTTTATAGCCTCTTGCTACGGCTCCAAACACTAGTAATAGAAGTAAACCTATTATAAGCATTTGAAAACTTGTTCGGGTCAGTGAAATATCGAAAATGCTTACCTCATGTGCTTCGTGTGCTTCTAACCACTCTTCCGAAATGCTACTATGATGTCCATGCCCTTCTGATTCAGGAACTTCCGTCCCGGGTATTAATGCATGGACTTTCTCGTGGTGAGCGATATACCCTTGTTCCTTCAGATCCTCCTCACCAGCAGCGAATACCAAACCATCTCTACTGCTGTAAAATAGCCAAGGTAATGTTATTTCTACGGGTATATAGTTCTCCCCACCTGTAGGTATATCAGTAATATGCCAATTATGCGTGTCCTGAATATGGTGTAGGATTTCTTCGGTAGGATTAAATTCTTCATGTCCATCCTCATGATGTGACTCAGATGCGTGTTCGTCTTCATGATGTGATTCCGCTTGTCCCCAGGCAGCCGCGCAAGTTAACATAATTAACCCAAGAATTAACTTGTACTTTATGGACATTTTTTATAATTTATTTGTTTTATCTATTCATTACGAAACTTCTCGCAATTTACGTATTAACCCATAAACTTCAAATGTTGTTAAAACAAAATAAGACAGGAAAAAGGACACTACATACTCTGAGAGAATTTCTTTGGCTAAAAGGCCTATTATAAGGACGGATATTATCCCCAGCATCATTTTAATTCCCATTCCAGAAAGGAACAAGGCAGTGAACTGACGTGCATTACGAGAAATTCCTCTATATGCGAGAATATAAGCAGCCAGCGTCATTACGAACATAACCAGTACCCCTCCTACTGTGGCATACAGGTTATACTGAGGAAGAAAGCGATAGACAATCCATGCCCCAAGCGCACTCAAAATGAATGAGATTATTCCAGTAATTAGCGTAAAGCGAGCAATACCCATGTATTTATTGATTTCATGAACAAATAAGATAACATAGGGAGGCACTTACTTTACATTGCCTAATTTTTTTATAATAACATACATAGCAACGCCACATCCCAGTAGAGACAACGATAATGTAAACCAGGGATTGGTATCGAGCCATTTGTCTAAGTAATAGCCCCCTCCAACAAAGATGAGAATATATGCCAGTACTTCAAATCCTATGCTTGTGTACTTCACATACTCATTGATCGGTTTTTGGGGAGGTTTTTCAGGATCCATAATTACCTATCACCTTATTTTATACAAATAGGTTAAAGGTAATAAAAAATAAGAGGGAAAGATACAGTGGCTTTCCCTCTATTAAATTTTGAGCGCCACTTATATTAGTGATTCGAGTGAATGTAATGACACGATTAATCTTGAAAGAAGGAATTTTCAGATTAATACGATAATTTCTTTAAAGTAGATTGAGCTCACACTAGTTACCTTCCGGTGCGTATCAATTACTTAGAAGCCATTGATGCCATTTGAGGAGATCTTGACTCCTGTCCATTGGACTCTTCTTGTTTGCCATTAGACAAAGCGCGAGTGGATTCAGTTACTTTTTCAAGTAGGTCTTTAGATTTCTGAGGAGCTTTGCTCAATACATCTTTAGCCGCTTCACTCATGTAGCTATTGCCAGTAAATACAGCACCTACCTGCACGACTAGTTTTTGCGTAAACACGTCACCGTAGATCTTTCCTGTTTTGTCAATTTGAAGAATTTCACGAGTGATTACATTACCGCGGATTTCTCCTTCAACCGTAATGTTTTTGGCATCGACAGTTCCCTCGATATAACCCGTTTCGCTTACTACCAGCCTGGAGCTACATACAAGATTACCTATCACTTTACCTTCCACGCGAAAATCGCCTTCGGCATTCACATCACCGACAATTACTGTACCGGTGGCTACTTTGTTAATTCTAGATTCGTTCCCTTTCCCACCTGGTGTCGGAGAAGGAGCAGATCTAATGGGTTCATTTTTATTGTTTCCAAACATAATGCAGGTACTTTAATGAGATAAAATTTCAATTAAAATTAATATACATTGAGGGATCTAACGGTGTACCTCTGTACCAAAGTTCAAAATGTAGGTGTGGTCCGGTAGAATTCTCGCCTGAATTGCCCATCACTGCGATGGACTCCCCGGCATATACATAGTCCCCAACTTTTTTATGCAACGTACTATTGTGTTTATAAAAGGTAATAACTTCGTCTCTACTGGAGATCCCTATCACGTATCCACTTTCTTCGTGATACTCCGCCATAATGACAAAGCCATCTGCGGCTGCCCGTACCAGTTCATTTTCTTCAGCGACTAAGTCTAACCCATAGTGTTGTTTATCTGTATTAAAGGGGTTACTTACTTTTCCGTTATTTACCGGTGAAAAAAGATTATTAATCGGAGAAATATAATGGGAGGTAAAAGAGACAGATTTCTGTTCTGAGACAAAATCACCCGAAATCTTACTGCTAGCATTGTCAGATGGGGAATTAGCAGCGGGTTCATCTTCCTGTGATGCTTCAGATGAGGCAGAAGCAGGTGTAAAATCTATCTCTTCAAGATCATCGATCTCCATATCAGGCAACTTTTGACCATTGAGCAAAGAATTCTGAAGGGTTTTAATCAATGAA
This sequence comes from uncultured Bacteroidia bacterium, assembly GCA_964652565.1. GTDB lineage: Bacteria > Bacteroidota > Bacteroidia > J057 > J057 > JBCCTX01. Next base: position 26,693 of record CAZZEC010000006.1, on the reverse strand, counting down.
TCCCGCATTTCTATCTGCTGTCCTAATATTTGTACCTTGTTCATGAGCTGCGCCTGTTGTTCTTTTACAGCAGGATTCAAATATCCAGGAATTTGTTTGCGTATAAAAGGTACAAAAAAGATCAAAGAGGTTGTACCTCCAATCAGTAAAATTGAGGAAATAAGTCCAATAATAACAAATTTCAGAGGTCTGTAAGTAAATACTTTTGCATGAGAAAGCGTAACATCATCTATCACCTCTACTCTGTACTTTTTGAGCAATTTATAACGCCAATTTTGAAAAATACGCTTTAACATAAGAGTACGCTTACATCTATATATATTATATTTGCTTAACCAACGAGTGGAATTGCTGTATAAGTATAGTTTATGATGGAAAAAACAAAAATATCTTCTTACAAACATACAATTTTTTTGCTAATCCTTTCAGGACTTGCAATGTTTTCATGTAGTAGGCAGAATACGACGATGATGGGAAGAACCTACCATAATATGACCTCCCTGTTTAATTATTACTATAATGCGGAGGAACTTTTTACCCTAACAGTCAAGGAGTTAGAGAGAGAATATGAATTCGATGGTCTCGGTTTTATTGATATCATATATTATGGAGACGAAGAAAATCCTAAATATGAAACGGAGTTTGCGGACGCCATCAAAAAAAACGATATACTAATATTCAAACATCCACACAGTAATTTTATCGATAATTGTCGATTTTTGAATGGGAAGCTGCGATTTTATAAGCACGAATATCGTTTAGCTATGCAAAACTTTGACGAAGTGCTCAACAACTTCACAGAGTTCGAAGATATTTACGAAGTGTATTTCTGGAAAGCCAAAGCTTATTATATGATGGACAATGTAGCGCTGGCTAAAGATGTACTGGCTGAATTCATCACAGAAAATCCTGCTTATACTCCTAAGGGACGCCTTCAGGGAGATGTCGCCATCTTTCAGGCACAATTAGCCATAGAAGAAGGCGACAATGAAAATGCCATTAGTCTCCTCGAAGAAAATATGAAGCGAATCAAGGGGTTTGAACGCAGAGCGCGTTCGCATTACCTGCTTGGCCAGCTATATGAACAAGAGGAAGATTACGCACGAAGTCTGGTACAGTTCCAGAAAGTAAAAAGGCATACTAATGACTACGACTTTATCTTTCAGTCTAAGATCAAAATTGCAGAGCTTATGGTCGACTATCAGGCGGGTGAGGATGATGATAAGAAAATATACAAATACTTAAAAAAACTTGCACGTGATGAAAAAAACGAAGAATTCCTGGATCAGGTCTACTTTCAATCTGCTCGTTTGGAACTGAAGAAGGATTCTTTGATGCCTGCATTGGATTATCTACAACAATCTATTCAGGCATCAGTAAGAAATAATCGACAAAAGGCCATTTCCTATTACAAGGTCGGAGATATCTATTTCTACGAATTTCAACACTACCCCAAAGCAAGTGCTTACTATGATAGTGCGGCTCAAGTGATACCCTCACGTGCGCCTGAATATACTGAATATACACGCGTGGCTAAAACCATGCAGAAATATATCCGCGCAAAAGAGACCATTGCTTTCCAGGATAGTATGCTGTGGTTAGCCAGCTTGCCAGAAGATCAATTGAATGCGTATGTGGATTCTGTATACGAGGCAGAGCAACAAAGAATAGCTGAAGAACAGGCACGGTTGGAAGCAGAAGCTGCAGCTAATAAGAATAATGCAAATTCCAATAATGATCTGTATCGACTCAATCAATTAAATCAATTTAATCAGCAGCGAACACCGGGAAATAACAGCAATAGCCAGGGTTGGTATTTTGACGATCCGAGTACTGTAATAAGTGGAAAGATCGAGTTTGAGCGAAAATGGGGCAAACGAACCAATGAAGATCACTGGCGGAGAAGCAATAAGGCTGCCGGATTCGGTGATGACTATGGAGATGATACAAATATAGCTGATGCTGGAGCAGATAGCTCTATGGTCCAGCAGTATGGAGATAAGGCTTCTTTTTACCAGACTATACCTCGGACAGAAGATGAGATTGCTAACACGAATATGAAAATAGAAGAGGCCTATTATTCATTGGGACAGATATATAGTCAGAACCTAAATGAACCAGATTCTGCCATTAAGACATTCGAAGAGATGCTCGACCGGTATGACAACTCTGAATTTTCCCTTCGTGCCAGATATGCTCTATATAAGCTCTATACCCAAAGAGATAATCCCCTAGCAAATGCTCAGAAAAGTCTTATCCTCAATGAATATCCTAATTCCATATATTCATATTTGATACAAGGACTTGATCCAGAAGATTTCAAGGAGGAAGAAGCTGAATTCATATTTGCTTATGAAGGATTGTATAAGGCTTACAGGCAAAGACAATTTATTACCTCTTTAGGATTTAGTGAATTCCTGCTAGATGAATACATTGATAAACCAGGTCTGGACCAGGCTCGAATGGAATATATTAGAGGGATGTCTTATGGGTTTGTAGGGTTAACAGACAGCCTGGAAGCCATACTTACCAAAGTAACTCTGGAGTATCCAAACTCGGATGTAAAAACACCCGCCGACGAAACGCTTGCCCTACTAAGAGCAGGTTTCACAGGCGCACCTGAGAAGGTATCAGAATCCTCTGGATTTCCCGAACAAATCAATATCGAGACCCCAGCAAATACTTCGCTCAGTCCAACTGCTGATACTACAGATGCTGGTACTTCAGATAAGGGGGCTATAGACCCTCGTTTTGAAGGGTTTACAGCAGATATTAAGCCCAATGACAAACTGTTTGTTTTAATGTTTATCCCTAAAGACAAAATTGCTAAAAATGAACTCAGAAATCTGTTGACCGAATACAACGAACAAGCTCAAGGTGGGGAAAACCTCAAGGCGTTTGTATTTGATTATCATCAAACGCATCTGGTACCATATATCAACAGTTTTCCCGATACAGAAACTGCTCAAAGCTATATTGATGCTTTCCTGAGTTCAGATCTCGGTCAACAAATACTGGATAATGATACACATCCCATTTTTTATTCCACGCAATCCAATTTTAGGGTATCATATTCCAATAAACGCATGGAAGATTACGTGGCATTTTATCGCGAAGTGCTGAGGGAGTAGCATAGATGTAACATCCTCCTTGAAATTGAATACACTATTGCCCATATATAAAATTGTAATCCTTCAGGATCGTCTGTAAAAGTGTACGGTCATCCATCGTTGAAGATATACCCGTTACGGCTTTTACCTTATCTGCCAGCCTTCCGAGTAAATCTTTGTTATCTGTGTTGATTCCCATATCTAGTACATCTTTTAGAATAGCCATGTCTCTATCTGACAACATTTCGATTTCCGGAAATTGGACTACATAATCTTCCTGGACTTCTGTAAATATGGAATCCCAGAATTCCACCACTATTTTCAGTTTAATAACCGTTGTGCCAGCAGCAATATCGCCGAGTCTTTGTGCCTGTTTGCTGACCGATATACTAATGAGACCAATGAGACCATTGGATGCCCACAAGTCTATGGGTCTGAGCAGCCATCTGAGTAAAAGGGACGATAGGGTGGCCTGCCTTCCATCTAATCTCACTACTCTGATATTCATCAGTCTTTTCCCAATACTTTGCCCGTTAAAAAAGATTTCATTGAGTAATGAATACATTGAAAGGGGGATGGCAATGACTACCCAGGCCGTATTACTTATTTCCCATTCGCTATAACGCTGTAGGATTACCCAGACAATCATATAGCCAATCATGACCAAAATATCCACAAATACGGCGACGATTCTATCACTTAGACTGGCAATAGGATATTCTAAATCTATATTTTGACTCGTGTGTATGCTAATAGTATGCATGTACTTTTGTATTAATCACTCATCTATTTTCCTTTTTTCCCATAACCGAAATACTCTCAGGTTATCTTTCATTTTGTTCCACTTAACACGATTCATGGCCGTTTTTTTTGTAAGTTTTTTAAAAGTTTTCTCATCCATTTCCTCCCATTCATCTACCGATAATTTCGCATGTTCTAATACATCAAATACTCCTGTTTGAGGCTTAGAAAAGCGATTCCAGGGACATACCTCCTGACAGATATCACAGCCATAGATCCAGCCCTCTGAACTTTCCACAAAGGATGATGGCATTTCCTCTCTCAATTCAATGGTGAGGTAGGAAATACATTTACTGGCATCTATCTTATAAGGAGTTAATGCATCGGTAGGGCATGCATCAATGCATCTGGTACAAGTCCCACAAAAATCTTTAATTGGACCATCGTAATCAAGCTCAAGGTTTAATATGATTTCTCCAATAAAAAAGTAAGAACCTTTTCGCGGAGTAATGAGATTAGTATGTTTTCCAATCCAACCTAAGCCAGATCGTTTAGCCCAAATCTTATCCATCACAGGAGCAGAATCAACAAATACCCTTCCAGAAATTTCCTGCTCTGACTGTTCCTGGATATAACGAAATAATTCATACATTTTTCGTTTGAGGACTTTGTGATAATCCTCACCCCAGGCATATTTCGATATTTTAGGACCTTTATATTCAGTGCTGTAATCTGTAGCAGGATAATAATTGTGAATGACACTTATGACTGATAAAGCTCCCTCAACAAGCTTTGTGGGATCAATACGCTTATCAAAGTGATTTTCCATGTACTGCATTTTTCCATGGAGTCCTTTCTCCAACCACTCTTCCAAATCTCTGGCTTCTTCTTCGAGCTGTACGGCCGCTGATACGCCAATCATATCAAATCCCAGTTGAATCCCTTTTTCTTTTATCACATGTGTAAGTCTTCCCTTATCCATTGACTTTTCATTCCCTTTGTTTTTTTCTAGTATTGACATCCCAGAAAAAAGTTATGAAAAAATATGTTATCCTGCTTGCTCTAGTATGTGTCCAGACTCTTTTTCGTACCTGTTATGCTCAATTAGATACCATTCCAGCGTTTGCTCCTACTCGAGAAGGAGTCGAACAAATGCTTACATTCGTTCTTAATGCCAGCGAGGAAGAACAGCGTATGCTTACTGATAGTCTTATACCTACAGAAGCAGACTATGAAGCAGTATTCTTTCCATTATACCGAAAAAAAGTGTACAAATTCCACAAACGTCTTAGAAGAATTGCCGATATATATGTACATCCATTATTAGAGGACCAGACTGAATATGTACTATGGTCTGCGACCACTGAGGATCTACAAGCGTATAGCGGGGAAGCTCGTTACTTTCCAGGCGGCTATCGTGAATTTGCACCTTATTTCAAGCCAGCGTTGACCTTCTATCGGTTTAAATTTATTCAACCTGGGATGAAATTGGGGTCAGCTTATGATATATTGGTATTTGTAAACGGAAAATGGCGCCTATTTCACCGCCCATGGGCTGTGCTTATTGATAATTAAGTTAGTTTTCAACCAAAGGATTCATATATGAAAGTTGTACTTGTTCTTGTTCTGTTCTTACACACAATGTTGTCTCACATATATTGCCAGGATACCTTATCACTCCGAGAGATTATGAAAGGAGAATCTTTTGTAGGGTATCTTCCTGAAAATATATATTGGTCTGACGATAGCAGAAATATCTACTTTAGCTGGAATCCTCAACAGGATTCGTTGAGATCTATCTTCCAAACAGATATCAAAGCTTCTTCACCTCGAAAGCTCAGGTTAGACGAGAGAAAATCCCTCATCCCACCCAACTATCGATTCAATGAGAATAAAACGTTGAGTGTATATGAGAAAGGAGGGGATCTATATTTACATGACCTGAGAATCGGGACTACCATACAGATCACACAAACTGTTGTTCGAGAGAGAGACCCCATGTTTACTCAGGACCAGCTTCATATTTTGTATAAACAAGGAGACAATTACTATGCCTGGTCTATAGACGAAGGTACTACCATACAACTCACACAATTTAAGGAAGGGACAAAACCTCAAGATGAACCCAAATTGTCGCTACAAGACGATTGGCTTAAACGAGACCAGCTTGCTTATTTTGACATATTGAGAGAACGAGAAAGTCTTTCAATGTTAACTGATAAGAGAAGTGATTCCCTAAAACCCGAAAGGCCATTAGAAATATATCTGGGTGATAAATCCCTTATTACATTAGAAACTGACCCTCAACAGAGATTTTTCTTTTATACCCTGATGGAAGATGCCAAGGATAAACCCACACAAGTCCCTTCGTATGTAACTACCTCTGGTTATCTGGACCAACTTCGTTCTCGTCCTAAGGTGGGTAGTCCTCAAAATGTGTTTGAGAGTTGGATTTATGATCGTCGTTTGGATACAACCTATCAGATATCGGTAGACAGTCTACCGGGCTTTTACAAAAAACCTGAGTTTCTCAAAGATTACCTGCATCAGGATAGTACTTGGGTACCCAATTATGAACACCCCAGAAAGACATATATTGCGCCTCCCACATTTACCAAAGATGGAAGTTATGGCATTTCTGTAGTTCGGTCTCAAGATAACAAGGATCGATGGATCGTTGTCCTGGATATGGAAAATGGATCTTGGGAGCTTATTGACCACCAAAGAGACGAGGCCTGGGTAGGTGGGCCAGGGATATCCAACTACAATTTTTCCAAGGGTAATCTCGGATGGTTGAGGGAAGGAGAAACCGTTTGGTACCTATCAGAAAAGACGGGATACGCTCATCTATATGTTACTCATATAGAGACAAAAGAAACCCAGGCACTGACTAGTGGGGCGTATGAAGTTCAGGATGTAATACTTTCCGATGATAAATCTACCTTTTATCTCACGACAAATGAGGTGCATCCCGGTGAAAAACACTTCTATCACTTAAGTATAGATGGCACAGAAAAAGAACAAGTTACAGATGAGACAGGCGCACATAATATCTATCTCTCACCCGATGAAGAATATCTGGCTGTAAGGTACTCAAGTTTCAACCAACCCTGGGAACTGTATGTGATGAAAAACAAACCCGGAAGTAAAATGAAGCGTGTTACTGAGTCGCTGACAGAAGTATTTGAGGAGTATTCCTGGCGTATCCCTGAACTCATTCCATTTCCAGCCAGAGATAGCGCGTTGGTATTTGCCAGGGTCTACGAACCACAGGAAGACATAAAGAATGGCAGTGCTGTGATATTTGTTCATGGAGCAGGCTATCTACAAAATGCCCATAAATGGTGGAGTAGTTACTACAGGGAATACATGTTTCATAACTTTTTGGTAGAACGTGGATATACTGTTATGGATATCGACTACAGAGGAAGTGCTGGATATGGAAGAAATTGGAGAACAGGCATATACAGACACATGGGAGGGAAAGATCTCACAGATCATGTGGATGGTGCTAAATATTTAATAGACCAATACGACATTGATAGCACACGTATTGGGATATATGGAGGTTCCTATGGAGGCTTTATCACTTTGATGGCATTGTTTCTGGAATCGGAGACCTTTGCTTCGGGTGCAGCCTTGCGATCAGTAACTGATTGGGCGCATTACAATCATTCATACACTTCTAATATTCTGAATACCCCTGTAGAGGACAGTATTGCCTACAGGAGAAGTTCTCCCATCTATCATGCAGAAGGCCTAAATGATCCTTTATTGATGTTACATGGCATGATAGATACCAATGTACAATTTCAGGATGTTGTGAGGTTATCCCAACGGTTCATTGAGCTTGGAAAAGAAAACTGGGAACTAGCCGTGTTTCCTATGGAAGGCCATGGGTTCAAAGAATCAACCAGTTGGGCGGATGAGTATCGCAGGATATATGAATTATTTCAGAAAACCCTTGAAAAACCCTAATTGTAACAAAGGCGTCTTTTTATTTGCTCAACGCTGGCTTACTTCGCAGATAATTATAAAGAACTCAGGACTATGCAAACCTTGAAGATACAATTCACCAATACGTCAGGTCAGCAACTTGCCGCCAAACTGGATATGCCTGTGGATCGACAACCACAGAATTTTGCCGTATTTGCACATTGCTTTACCTGTAGTAAAGACCTAAAGGCAGTCAGAGCCATAAGTCGTGCCCTGACTCAAGAAGGGATTGCGGTCTTCAGTTTTGATTTTACAGGACTTGGTCAAAGTGAAGGAGTATTTGCAGACACCAATTTTTCTTCCAATGTAGATGACCTCATATCCGCAGCGGACTATCTTGCTGTAAACTATCAGGCACCACAAATCATGATAGGACATTCCCTGGGGGGTGCGGCAGTCATCATGGCCTCCCAACAGCTCGATAGTGTAAAAGCTGTTGCCACGATTGGTGCGCCAGCAGATCCAGTTCATGTCACGCACCACTTTTCTACCTCAGAACAGACAATACAATCTAAAGGGATTGCACAAGTGATGATAGGAGGAAGACCTTTTACCGTGAAGAAGCAATTTTTGGATGATTTAGAGACCCATCCATTAGATAGCATTATTCCTCAGCTCAACAAGGCGTTATTGATTCTACATTCTCCACAAGACGAGATTGTCAATATTGACAATGCTGCCAGAATATATCATGCTGCTCGTCATCCCAAGAGCTATATTTCGCTGGATGGAGCTGATCATTTACTTACAAACAGGGCAGATGCTGCCTATGCTGCGCAATTAATCGCTTCATGGGCTTCTCGTTACATAAGTCTCCCTGAAGAGACTGAAGAAACGCTCATGACGGAAAAAGATGTATTAGTGCGCACTAGTAATGAAGGATATACCTCTCAGGTATTGGCAGGGAAGCATCATTTGATCGCAGATGAGCCTACATCTGTAGGAGGAGATGATTTGGGACCTTCTCCCTACCAATATCTTCTCACTGCTTTAGGTTCATGTACAAGTATGACATTGCGTATGTATGCAGATCGCAAAAACTGGGATTTGCAAGAAGTAGATGTACATTTATCACATTTTAAAGATCATAAGCAAGATTGTGAAGAATGTGAAAAGCCTAGCAGTAAGATCGATGTGATTGAGCGGGAACTAGCATTTAAGGGGAATTTAGATGAACAGCAAAGAGCGAAGTTAGCTGAAATTGCTGATAGATGTCCAGTTCATCGTACACTTGAGGGAATCATTGATATTCGGACTACGGTCAAGTAAGAAAGCACGTGCCTCCTTTGGGCGCTCAACCCGACTTAAATTGCGAGTTTTTTTATTACAAACGCGATAATATTTTAAAAATTATCATTTACACTGAGATCAAATCAGCAATTTGGTAAAAAAGTACATATTTGTCTTCCAATACACAACGGATCAATCTCTCCTTACGTTAATCGTTTGATTAAGTTATTGTAATAGAATTATTAACTAAAGAGTTATCTATTTTCATCTATAAGAAGAATTATTAATAATTTTATTATATTTCGATATGATTATATATTTGCATCCAGCCTTCGAAAGCTCCCTTTTCATTGAACCTCAATTTTTTACTAACATCTCATTTTATTAAATCATTGTTTAGTTTTTAACGACCAACATTTAATACTACTTAACTTTAATTTGTCTATTTATGAACCTAATGTCTACGCTATCCAATTATAAGAATACATTCTTTAGTTGGGGGCAAGTTAGCCTACTTACATTAGTCTTATTTTTTGGGACTAGTGCCATGGCTCAAAGAACCGTTACGGGTACTGTTACAAACAGTGCGGGCGATCCCTTAGTCGGGGTTACTGTCATCATTCAAGGTACTACAGAAGGTGCACAAACCGATGCAGAAGGAGACTATTCTGTGATTGTACCCAGTGATGATGCCGTTTTATTATTCTCATTCTTAGGATTTCAAACCCAAGAAGTTGCAGTTAACGGACAATCTACCCTTAACGTAACACTTGTGGAAGGAGATCTTACTACAGATGAGGTTGTTATCACAGCGCTAGGTATTGAGCGCGATAGAAAATCTCTGGGTTACTCTGTAACTGAAGTAGATGGTGATGCCATTGCTGATGCACAGACTCTAAGTGTAGCCAATGCATTGCAGGGACGTGTAGCCGGAGTAAACATTACGCAAGGCGGATCTGGACCCGCAGGAGCTACCCGAGTAGTTATCCGTGGTAACAGTTCACTTACGGGAAATAACCAACCGCTATACGTAATTGATGGAGTTATTATTGACAACTCTGTATTAGGCTCAGCTGGAGCCTGGGGAGGTAGAGACTATGGAGATGCTCTTTCCAACCTAAACCCAGATGATATCGAATCGGTATCTGTATTGAAAGGGCCAAATGCTGCTGCCTTATATGGACAACGTGGTGCAAATGGTGTAATCATCATTACGACCAAGACGGGTAAGGGCGTTGGAAATATGCAAGTATCATTGAATACAGGTGTTACTTATGGTAATGCGTTACCTGCTATTTTACCTGAATTTCAAGATGAATATGGTCAAGGTTTGAATGGCCAGTTCACGCATGTAAGAACAGCGAATGGAGATATTGTTGCCAATGACGGTACGGTAACGGGTACACCACAAGGCTTTCCTACACCAACAGGTGGTTCTCCAGAAGGACCTCCATCATGGGGACCTCGTATGGAAGGACAAGAATATTACGACGTATTCGGTACGCTTCGTACCTTCAGTCCTCAGCCTGATAACCTGAGAGACTTCCTGGAAAGCGAGGTGAACTGGACAAGCTCTATTAACCTTTCAGGTTCAACCGACCGCTTGAACTATAGCTTTACTGGAGGGTATACCAAATTTGATGGATTATTACCTACCAATGAACTGGAAAGATATAATGCTAACCTACGTGTGGGTGCGCAATTAACGAAGCGTCTTTCTGCGGATGTAAAAATTAACTACATCTATCAAACTTCTGAAAACCGTCCCAACCTCGCGGATGAGCAACAGAACGTGATGTATGCACTTCGCTATATACCGAGAGATGTACCGCTTCAGAGTCTGGAAAGATTTGAGATCGGGCCAGAAGACCTGGATCAAATTGTGGGTTATGGGGCGAACTTACTACAGATAGGAAAAGAGAGACACTGGTCCAATGGTACGTTTACAGGAAACCCTTACTGGTCTGTAAACAGAACGCGTAACGAAGATGATCGTAACCGTGTCATCGGATTTGCGAAATTGACGTACGACTTTACAGATTGGTTGTCGCTATCCGCAAAAATTGCCAATGACGCATATACGGATCAAAGATATGAATATCAGGATCAGGGTACTCGTGTTGCCAGAAATATAGGTAATGTATTCAACCGTACTCAGCAGGTTCGTGAGACCAATGCAGACTTTTTGCTTTCTGCCAGTCAATTAAACGTGACAGATAATTTTGGCGTTTCATTGAGCTTTGGAGGTAATTTCCAGGAATTCTGGACGCGAATTGTAGGAGCTACGGGTAATGATTTCTCTACGCCAAATCTATATGTAGTAAACAACACTAAAAATGTCGGAAGACAATTTGGATTCTCAAATTCTCAAATTCACTCTTTATACGGATTTGGTCAATTTAGCTGGGCAGAATATTTATTCCTGGACTGGACTGTTCGTAATGACTGGAGTTCCACGCTTTCTCCAGACAACTGGTCTTTCATTTATTCTTCGGCGAGTTTAGGATTTGTATTGTCAGATGCGGTAGAGCTACCCGCAATCTTCGATTTTGTAAAGCTTCGTGGATCATGGGCAGAGGCTGGTAACTCTGGTAATCCCTATCAGACTACGGGTATTTATAACCTGGTTGGAAATCCCTATCAAGGACAAACACTGGCCAGTTTCCAAAATGGTCAACCTTTCTTTGATTTGCAGAACGAGTTAACCACTTCTATCGAGTTCGGATTGGAATTAGCTATGTTCCAAAACCGCTTAGGAATCGATTTTGCCTTCTATGACGCTTCTACAGAAAACCAGATCTTGAATGCAGGTGTATCAACAGCTACTGGGTTTACAGCAAGGAGAATCAATGCAGGAGAGATTACTAACACAGGGGTAGAATTATTACTAAGAGGTACTATCATACAGACTCCAGACTTCAGTTGGGACGTATCTTTCAACTTCTCTTCCAATGTATCTGAAATCGTTTCTCTTACTGACGATATCGAAAGATTCCGTACGGGATCTGGAGACCGTAACGTAGATGCTTTTGTAGATGTTGGAGATCAATTTGGTAATATCTACTCCAGAAGATTCTATGAAAGAGATGCAAATGGAAACTTATTAATCAATCCAGATACGGGTCTTCCAATCGTTACTGCCGGAAGGAAATTAGTAGGAAACGCTGTTCCTGAGTGGTTAGGAGGAGCAAGAACGAATTTGAGTTATAAAGGACTTAGTCTAGGTGTATTCCTGGATATTGCACAAGGATTCGATATCTATTCTCAATCTAACATGTACATGACACTGTACGGTACAGGAGAATGGACAGCTGCAAATCGCGAAGGTGGATTAGTAGTAGACGGTTTTGTTGCTCAACAGGACGCAACAGGAACATGGGTATCTACAGGAGAGAGAAATGCCACAGCTATCACAGCACAAGATTACTGGTTGAATGCCGTACCTGGATCTACAACTGCTGTAACAGAAGAATTCGTATATGATGGAAGCTATGTTGCATTGAGAGAGGTTACTTTGGGATATCAATTCCCTCAATCTATCGTAGGACTTACTCCATTCAAAGCACTTCGTCTTTCTTTTGTAGGTAGAAACTTAGGATATCTTCAGAAAAGTACTCCTGGTTTTGCTCCTGATGCATATATCTTTAACCGTAATACTAACCGTGGAACGGTTATCGGAATGGAAAGTATGTCTTTCCCTATTGCAAGAACGTTCGGTGCTGATGTGACTATTACATTTTAATCCATTTTAACGAAGACTTTAAACGAATTTTATCAATGAAGATTCAACATTTTTTATATACTTTTTTGATTTCATCTTTACTTCTGTTTTCATGTACAGATGACTTTGAAGAAATCAATACTAACCCTACCAGTCCGGCACAGGTCCCTGGTGACTTTCTATTCACCAATGCTCAATGGAATGCGCATCAGCAAGGCTTTTGGGTATACAGTGTACTCATGGTAGGAAACTGGATGCAACACAACGGAAACCAGAACAGTGGTTTCTCTATGGCTCACTATTTGGATAGAGGCCAGGATTATGCAGGGTATTGGAATAATCATTTTCTATTATTGGCTGACCTTCAAAAGGCAGTAGAAGAAATTGATGCACAAGAAGATCCAGGAGAATTTAGCAATGTAAAGAAAGCTGTTATTGAGGTACTTACTGTAGAAATATGGTATTATCTGACTCAGATGGTGGGTGATGTCCCTTATTCAGAGGCACTACAGCCTGCAGAATTTACTTCTCCTGCATATGATGCTCAGGAAACAATTATTCCCGATCTATTCAATAGACTGGAAGCAGCTATCAATGTATTGAGAGGATCTTCTATAGCAGCTTTTGGTGGTGCAGATGTATATTATGGTGGAGATCCCCAGCAATGGGTGAAATACGCTAATTCTCTGATGCTGAAGATGGCGCTGGGAATCGAAAATGGAGACCCAGGACTAGCAAGCCAAAGGGCTGGGCAAGCTCTGCAAGGACCTTTGTTGGAGAGCACAGATGACAATGCGGTACTTCCTACTGATAATGGCGGACCTGCCTTCAGACATCCTATGTGGAGCCTTGACAATCTGGCCACTTCTGACCGTCCTTTCCTTGGAGAGTTTTTTGTTAATCTATTAGTGGATACTGAAGATCCCAGGCTTCCCATTATAGCTACTCCTACACAAAGATCTGTGGGTGCGGGAGCGCTAGAATATCGCGGTATTCCCGCAGCACCTGACGATGCATTATATGCGGACATCAACGCTAATCTGGACAACTTTTCTAATGCGAACGCAGATTGGTTCAGCGGATCTACGACAAACTATGATAAAGGGATCAATCGCATGACGTTTGCTGAGGTAAGTTTCTATAAGGCTGAAGCTGTATTGAAAGGATATGGTCCTGGTGATGCACAGCAGTTTTTTGAAGAAGGGATACGTGCAGCAATGACTGTTCCTCCATTCTCTGACGCTGGAGTAACCGAAGACCAGATCAATGCCTATATAGCTGCAAACGGAACCCTAACGGGTTCAGTAGATGAGCAGGTGGAACAGGTCGTTACGCAAAATTATATCCAGCACTTCATGGATCAAACATTTGATGTATTCCTAGACTGGCGCAGAACGGGTTTTCCACAGATAGAGCCCGGACCTAACCAAGGTGAAACAGGTGGGTTGATTCCTCGTCGATACAAATACAGTGAAAATGAAGTAGTATTGAATGAAGCCAACTACAATGCTGCGGTGAGTGGCCTTTCTCAGGGAGATAGTTATCTATCCAGAGTTTGGTCTGATCCACAATAATGTTTTATTGGCTGATATATATTATCAACCTCACAGAAAATAGACATAAGGGGCTGGCTCAAAGTGAGCCGCCCCTTTTTTTTCCTAATTAGAAAGTAACACTTATTTACAAGCTTCCCATTTTCATTTTTCTTCGTTGTAAAGTTATTTCATCCTAAATGATACTTTGTAACTTTATAAGATAATTCAGGATTAGCCTATGCGGATGATACAATTTTTTAGTAGCTACTTTATTATTTTTCTTATCAGCCACGTTGCGGTTTGTCAGGCGCCACTATTTTCCCTACAAACATCGGATAACACAGGCATTACATTTAGCAACCCCATCGTTGAAAATGAACAGATCAATATTCTTACCTATGAATACTTCCATAATGGTGGAGGAGTGGCTATAGGAGACATCAATAATGATGGGTTATCAGATATATATTTTACGGGAAATCTAGCCCCCAATCAGTTATATCTAAATAAGGGAGATTTTACTTTTGAGGATATCACAAAGTCAGCAGGCGTAGGTGGAAGCCGGGGATGGAATACAGGTGTAACAATGGTCGATATCAATCAGGATGGTTGGTTGGATATCTATGTATGTATGTCTGGAAATGTTCCTGCTCAATTCCGCGCTAATCAGCTATATGTCAACAATCAGGATGGTACTTTTTCCGAAAAAGCCTCAGACTACGGAATTGATGATACGGGGCATGCCACACAAGCCGTGTTTTTTGACTATGACCTCGATGGAGACCTTGACTTATACATCCTGAATCACAACATCCTTCCTATCAATGATTTTAAGCCCTCTGAGGTACGAAACGCTTATGACCCCAATGTAGGCGACAAACTCTATGAAAACGACAAAGGTACATATATAGATGTCAGCGTCACTTCAGGGATACGTTCTAACCCTTTAGGTTATGGCCTGGGAGTTTCAGTCAGCGACCTCAATCATGACAATTACCCTGATATCTATATCGCCAATGACTTTTTGGAACACGACTATTGCTATCTCAACAATGGCGATGGCACTTTTACGGATGTCATAAAAACATCTTTCCCTCAGATCTCTCAATTCTCGATGGGGACAGATATTGCGGATATCAATAATGATGGATGGACAGATATTATTTCAGTCGACATGGTAGCTGAAGATAATTACCGACAGAAAACAACCATGCGTCCCATGGATAGAAGCCAATTTTACTATGCGGTAGAAGACGGATTTCACTATCAGTATATGCACAATAACCTTCAGCTCAATAGAGGGGGAATGCATTTCAGCAATATTTCCAAATTAGCAGGTATTTCAAACACAGACTGGAGCTGGGCACCCCTGTTTGTTGACCTGGACCTCGATGGATGGAAAGATCTGATTGTAACCAATGGATATAAGAAAGATATTTCCAACAAGGACTACCTTGCATTGGAGAAAAAGATGTTGAAGGAGTTCAGGGCGGGAACAATCAATAATACAGAACTATTCCGTACCTTACTGGATGCTGCACCTGTAACCAAAATTGAGAATTATGTTTTTAGGAATCGCGGGGATTATACCTTTTCAAAGAAGAGCCACGAATGGGGATTTGATCTTCCGGCTTTTTCCAACGGAGCTGCTTATGGCGACCTCGACAATGATGGCGATCTCGATGTAGTCATTAATAATATCGATCAGGAAGCATTTGTGTACGAAAATCAGGCAAGAAGCCTTCTCAACAATAATTACTTAAAAATCAACCTCATAGGATCTTCAGATAATGTGCTAGGAATAGGAGCAAAAGTTGAATTGTCAACTGAAAATGAAACACAGCACCTGGAACAATACCTCACGCGTGGTTTTCAATCTTCGGTTGATCCTATCCTTACTTTTGGGTTGGGACAGCAAAATCAGGTAGAAAAGCTTCGAGTCATCTGGCCTGACGGAAAAGAACAAACCCTAGAAAATATTTCTGTTAATCAAAGCTTAACGTTGAATTATCAGAATGCTTCACCTCCTTCATCAGAGCCAGACCCTAAATTAAACATGGTTCAGGATGTTACTGATTCTTATCAAATAGATGCCGTACATATAGAAAATGCATTTGACGATTTTGAACACGAGGTGTTACTTCCCCACAAAATGTCTCAGTGGGGCCCAGCCCTAGCAACGGGTGATCTTAATGGAGATCAGCTTACGGACTTCTATCTGGGAGGAGCTGTAGGATCTCCCGGACAAATTTACTTGCAACTCCCTTCAGGTGAATTTCAACTTATTCCTCAAGCCTCTTTCTCCCATCACGTAGCGGCAGAAGACCTTGGAGCGGAAATGTTTGACGCTGACCAGGATGGAGATCTAGACCTATATGTGGTAAGTGGGGGAAATGAATACGAGCAAGAATCCAGATTTTATCAGGATAGATTATATATGAATGATGGTCAGGGCAACTTTACCTTAAACGAAGCTGCCGTTCCAACATTTTCTGAAAGTGGTTCTGTCGTAAAGCCTTATGATATCGATCAGGATGGGGATTTGGATCTTTTCATAGGTGGAAGAATGGTACCCAGAGCTTATCCCACCCCTGCAAACAGCTATATCTTAATAAATGAAGGAGGTAAATTCTCCAATGCTACAGAAACACTGGCTCCTGAACTTCACAAAGCAGGTATGGTTACAGATGCCATTTGGTCTGATTACGATGGTGATGGAGACTCAGATTTACTTATAGTAGGAGAATGGATGGGGGTAACTATTTTCAACAATAAAAAAGGTACGTTTTCCAAAATATCAGTTCCCTCTTTGAAACCATTTGTTGGGTGGGGGTTTAGTATCGCTGAAGGAGATTTTGATAAAGATGGAGATATGGATTATGTGATGGGGAACTTAGGAACAAACTATAAGTATAAAACTTCAAAAGAGGAACCCTTTCAGGTCTACCTCAATGATTTTGATGAAAATGGCAGCCTGGATATCGTATTGAGCTACTATGAAGAAGGTACGCTCTATCCCGTCCGAGGCAAGCAATGTTCATCGGAGCAAATGCCCTTTATATCAGATAAGTTCCCGACCTACGACTTATTTGCCAAAGCAGATCTATACAATATTTACGGAGAAGCATCATTGGATACAGCTTTGCACTATGAGGCAACTGATTTTCGGTCCCTGTATATAGAAAACCAGGGGGGAGGGACTTTTACCGTATCACCTCTGCCCACAGAAGTACAATTTTCAGCAGTATTTAGTATCCTGGTCAAAGATATAAATGATGATGGATGGGATGATCTCATCACTGCCGGAAATCTATACGCCTCTGAGGTAGAAACACCCAGAAATGACGCTGGTGTGGGATTGGTACTCCTGAATGATACGCAAGGTGGATTTCAGGCTGTGTCACCATTAGAAAGTGGTCTGTATCTTCCCTATGATGTGAAAAATATGTCTTTTATCACGACAAAAGAAGGAAATAATTTCTTTCTAGTGGCCTCCAATAACGATAAACTTCGTTTAATCAAGATAAATTGATAACTTTTGATTATAAATATGGGCTAATAGTGGTATGAGAATATCTTAAATGGATTGACGCTACTTTAGGAAAAAGTAATTAATCGTGCGACCACCTAATGAAATAAATTAACATTTAATTTTTTCGCTTCAATAAGTGCGGAATTAATTCCGCACTTATTGAAAACAGCATGAGCATACATGAGTTTCTTCCATATATATTATTAGCCTAATACCTACTTACTTAACTAGTGTAAATGAAATACTTATCATTATGTGTGTAAAAACTACTATTCGATTGATTGGATTTGGATGGATGAGTCTGATATATATTACAGGTTGGACTCAGGATGCTTTGTTTACGCTGATGCCCCCTTCTCATACTCAAATAGATTTCATTAATAAAGTAGAGGATACAAAAGAAGACAATATCCTTATTTATTCTAATTTTTATGGCGGCGGCGGTGTAGGTATAGGTGATGTTAATAATGATGGTTTACCGGATTTGTATTTTGCGGGTAATCAAGTAGGTGATAGACTGTATCTCAATAAAGGGGATCTTACTTTCGAAGATGTTACCAAGCAAGCAGGAATACGCGATCGTGGAGGATGGTCCTCGGGTGTGCTCATTGCTGATGTCAATAATGACGGCTGGAATGATATATATGTTACCAAAGAGCTGTATGACAATGCACCCGAACTTAGAAGAAATGAACTATATATCAACCAAGGCAATGGAACCTTCAAAGAAAAGGCCAAAGAATACGGAATAGATCACGATGCAAGAACCCGCCATGCTACTTTTTTGGATTACGATAAAGATGGCTGGTTAGACCTATACCTGCTAAACCAGCCACCCAATCCCGGAAATTTTTCTGAATTATACGACATTGACCGCAAGCAGGAAATCTTTGCCTGCCGTCTTTTCCGCAATACGGGTAAAGGCTCTTTTGTAGAGGTATCTAAAGAAACGGGTACCTTAAAAGTTGGATATCCCAATAGTGTAGCTACTACAGATATCAATAATGATGGCTGGGTAGACATCTATGTTGCCAATGACTTTGAGGCTCCTGATTGGCTGTTTATCAACCAACAAGATGGAACGTTTACCAATGTCATTGACTCTACGCATCGCCATATATCATTCTATAGTATGGGGGTTGATGCAGCAGATATTAATAATGATGGTTGGCAGGATATCATGGTACTTGATATGCAGGCTGAAGATAACTATCGTATTAAAGCCAATATGAGTGGAATGAATCCTGAAGCTTTCTGGAAAGTCTACCAGGATGGAGGCCATTATCAGTACATGTATAATACTTTTCACTTAAACCAGGGACTCTCTGATCAGAATCCGCATTTACCCGTATTTAGCGACATAGCACAATTGACAAATATGTCCAGCACAGACTGGAGTTGGTCTAACCTCATTGCAGATTATAATAATGATGGACTAAAAGATGTATTTGTATCCAATGGCCTGCTGAGGGATATTAGAAATACCGATTCGGACAAGGAATTTTCGAGTTATGTCCAGGATATAGCCCATGAATATATTCAAAAACACCCCAATGCGGGAGACATCAGCATATGGGATATCCTTGACCTAGAGGAAGCCCTAAAAATTATCCCCTCCCAACCGCTGAATAATTATATTTATCAAAATAATGGGGATTTAACCTTTACAAAGAGGATTGATGACTGGGGATTTGATCAACCTTCCTTTTCCAATGGTGCGGCATATGCGGATCTGGATTTGGATGGGGATTTGGATTTAGTCGTAAGTAATATGACAGAAGAGGCCTTTGTCTATCGAAATGAAGCGAATCAACAACTTAGCCATCATTTTCTGAGAATAAAACTAATTGATAGCGAAAATCATCGTTCTCCTTTTGGCTGTAAAGTAAAGGTTGAAACAGGAGATCAAGCTCAATGGTATGAATTTACCAGTGTAAGAGGGATGTACTCTACATCAGAAGATATCGCACACTTCGGACTGGAGCGTGAAGCGCTGATTGATCGAATAGAGATTACCTGGTGGGATGGAAGCATTACGGAACTGACACAGATAGCTCCCGATCAAGTTCTGACCATTGATTACACACAGACTACATTAACAGAATACGATCAATCGAAAGATATTCAACCCCTATTTCATCCCGTAGATATAGGTTTGAATTTTAGGCACAAAGAGAATGATTTTGACGATTTCGATAAGCAAATTTTGCTCCCACATAAGATGTCGCAGTTTGGCCCTGCACTGACTAAAGGAGATATCAACGGAGATGGTTTGGAAGATATATTTGTAGGTGGAGCAAGAGGACAATCGGGGAAAATGTTTATGCAGACTTCTAAAGGTTTTGCCGAGCATAACGTTCCTGTTTTACAAAAAGATCAAAATTACGAAGATATTGATGCGGTATTTTTCGACTTTGATGGAGATGGAGACCAGGATCTTTATGTTGTATCTGGAGGTAATGCACTTCCCGTTGAGTCAATCGGTTATTTAGACAGGCTGTATGAAAATGATGGAGAAGGTAATTTTACCAGGAATGAACGATCTATTCCTCGAATCACCGACAGTGGAAGTTGTGTACGTCCGGCTGATATTGACGGAGATGGAGATATAGATCTATTTGTAGGAGGGAGGCATATTCCCTGGCAATACCCTATGCCCGCAACAAGTCGAATTCTGGAAAATCAAGATGGTGAGTTAAAGGATGTTACAAAGAAATGGGCCAAAGAGTTGGTGGATATTGGCATGGTTACAGATGCTCAATGGACAGATATGAACCAAGATGGACTGATCGATCTACTCATAGTAGGAGAGTGGATGCCCATTACGGCTCTTATTCAGAATGAAGACCATTCTTTTTCCGATAAGTCCAAAGCCTTGGGATTAAAAGATACCGAAGGATGGTGGTATAGCTTACTCGCTTCAGATATGGATCAGGATGGAGATGATGATTATGTAATAGGGAACCTGGGACTCAATTACAAATACAAAACTTCCCCTAAAGAGCCTTTTGAAGTCTATTATTACGATTTTGATCAAAACGGTTCCAACGATATCGTCTTAAGTTATTACAATTTTGGTGAGAAATATCCCTTAAGGGGAAGATCTTGTTCTTCTCAACAGGTTCCCATGTTGAAGACGAAGTTCCCCAAGTACGATCTGTTTGCTGATGCGGATTTAGAAACTGTATATGGAGCCGATAATTTGCAAAGTTCCTTACAATATCAAACCTCTACATTTGCAAGTATGTATATCGAACGTTTAGACGATGGATCTTTCAAACTTACTCCGCTCCCCAATGATGCGCAAATATCCTCTGTGAATGCAATCATGGCCGGAGACTTTGATCAGGACGAGACAAAGGATATACTTCTTGCGGGAAACCTGTTTACTTCAGAGGTAGAGACACCTAGAAATGATGCAAGTATAGGTTTGCTTCTCAAAGGAATAGGTAATCACGAATACAAGCCTATGAACCCTATGCAAAGTGGGATCATGCTTCCTTATGATGTCAAAAAGATGATTACCCTCCAGGGACCTGATGGATCCTTACGAATTGTGGCAGCTTGTAACAATGACCAGTTGCGAGTATTGGAGCGAAGAAATAAAACGAATTAAATAATAACGGCTGAGTCCAGGAAGGGTATGATGTGATTGGCCTCACAGATGCTCTTCTCTTTGAATTGTACACATCGCGGTTTAATCAATTTTTCACAACCTTTCTACTATTATTAAATCCTTTAAGGAAAGAGGAAACAACGGATGAATCCCAATACTCGTTATCTGGACATATAACATATTGCCCAAGAGCTATAATTGAATATCCTAGGCTTGAATATCACAAAAATATTTTAGCTTTATGAATTTTTTTTATTGTAGTATTACTTAATTTACATACCAAATCTCAGACTTCAATTCATTCCTTTAACATAAATCATTATCGATAGCCAGATGATCTAACCCTCAGAATTATCACTACTAACTTTAATATGTGTCCTTATGAACTTTACTTTTACGCCTCCAAATGTTAAGAAGTCATTCTTAACCTGGAAGCAAACCAGCCTATTTATTTTCATCCTGATCATTGGAATAGCTGCTATGGCACAGAAAACTGTCACAGGTACTGTTTCCGATGGAGCAGGTGAACCCATAATCGGGGCCACGGTCCTGATTCAGGGATCTGCACAAGGTGCACAAACGGATGTCAATGGTAACTATTCCGTCAATGTACCGGGAGATGATGCGGTATTGATCTTTTCATACCTCGGGTTTGAACAGCAAGAAGTCACTGTAGGAGACCGCACGACTGTCAATGTGACACTATTGGAAGGAGACCTTACAGCCGATGAGGTAGTCATTACTGCACTGGGTATTGAGAGATCACAGAAATCTCTAACGTATGCAACTCAGGAAGTAGATCCAGAAGCACTTACTGAAGCTCGAGAGCTTAATGTTGTCAACTCTCTTTCAGGTAAGGTAGCCGGTCTTTCCATCACTCGTTCAGGTGCTGGTGTTGGTGCTCCATCCAGGGTAATTCTGAGAGGTAACCGTTCTATCAATGGTAATAGTCAACCCTTATATGTGGTAGATGGTGTACCTATCTTAGGAGATATAACAGATATTAACCCAGATGATATTGCCTCTATCTCTGTTTTGAAAGGGCCAAACGCAGCAGCTTTATATGGAAACCGAGCTAATAATGGTGTAATCATTATTACAACCAAAAAAGGAGACAGAGGATTTAACCTCAGTGTTAGCTCTACCCTTACGCTGGATGTTCCAATATTCTTGAGAGAATACCAGAACGAATTTGGGCAAGGAAATGCAGGACAGTATACAGCTAATTCAGAGCAATCCTGGGGACCACCATTAGATGGAAGACAAGTAGAACATTGGTCTCCTGATCCCAATTTCCCTACTCAAACGTACGCGTATGAAGCACAACCCGATAATGTAGAGGATTTCTACCAAACAGGATTTAATTCTGCGACTAATTTTACACTCAGCACAGGGGGAGAGCGGACTCAGACCTATTTCTCTTATACCTATACTAATGCTGAAGGTGTAGTTCCCAACAACAGATTGAGAAGACACAATGTAAACCTCCGCATCACTAACGAATTGGTAAGTGGACTTACCCTGGACGCCAAGGTAAATTACATTCGTGAGGATATAGATAACGAGTTGGATCAAAACGAGAGTTTCTCTAACCCTAATCGTCATGCAGCTCGCTTACCTCGCAATATTCGTACGGAGGATGCAGAAATGTTTGAATTTACGGATGGCGAAGGACTCAACCGTCAAAACTTCTGGAATCCCGGATCCAATGGAGGTGCTAACCCTTATTGGACTGTTAATAGAAACCTTGAAAAAGATGAAGTGGATCGTATCATTTCATACGCTTCGTTGAGATATGAAATTTTTAATGGCCTTAGTATTACAGCAAGAAGTGCCATTGATAGATTGTTCGGAAGAGAGGAAATAAGATTTTTTAATGATACTTATGTCATTGCTCAGGATGGTCTCTTCAACCAAAGCAGAAGAGATCAATATGAATGGAATAGCGATGTATTGATAACATATGAAACAGATATCAATGAAGATTGGTTTGTGAGTGTGAATGGTGGAGGAAATATCAGAAAAGAGCGCAACACTTCTGCGGGTATCAATACTTTCAGAAATGATGGATTAATTGTACCCAATTTCTTCGCCTTAGGAAATATTGCTACTCCTCAACCTGCGGCGAGTGTCGGTTTTCCAAGGGATGTAAATTCTCTGTATGGCTTTGCTCAAGTCTCTTTCAGAAATGCCATTTTCCTGGATGTAACGGCACGTAATGACTGGAGTTCTACGCTACCTCCTGAGAACTGGTCGTTTTTCTATCCATCTGTAGGATTGAATGTGGTACTGTCTGACCTTATTGATATCCCAGAGCCATTCTCTTTTATCAAGTTGAGAGCTTCTTATGCTGAAGTGGGTAACGATACACGTGCATACCGCTTAGCACGTACAGCTTCACTGGGACAAGGAGGCCCTAATGGTTTCGTACAGATTAGTAGTAGTCTTCCCAATGAAAACTTACTACCTGAAGAAACAGAATCCATAGAATTAGGAGCTGATTTACGATTCCTTGAAGGGAGAATAGGACTTGATTTTACCTACTACAAGACTAATTCTCGTAATCAATTGTTTACATTAGCCCTGCCTGTAGGTTCTGGAGCATCCACCCTATTTACAAACGGTGGAGACGTAGAGAATGAAGGTATTGAAGCCGTATTGACTTTATCACCCATTAGAACAAATGATTTAGACTGGGACATCTCAATCAATTATACACGAAATAGAAGTTTCGTAGTTGAAATCAACGACGAGCGTCCACAAGTAAATATTGGTGGAGGGTTCCTTCAGCAGATCTTCATAGAAGAAGGTGAACCTTATGGTAACGTATATTCCAGAGGATTTTTGCGTGATGATCAAGGTAGAGTCATCGTAGATGAGACAGGAATTCCAAGGGTAACTTCAGGACAAGACGTACTGATCGGTAACTTTAATCCCGATTGGTTGGGAGGAATCAGAAATGTATTGAGATGGAAAGATTTGACTCTCACTTTCCTGGTTGATATCCGTCAAGGAGGAGAAACTGTATCATTTACCGATGCGATACTTTTTGCAGATGGTCATACTGTTGAAACTTTGGAAGGAAGAGATGGAAGCCTGGTATTTGGACAAAATTTCTTTGAAGATGAAACAGCAGTATTAGAAGATGGTACTCCTAATACGTTAACCATGGATGCTGAATCATTCTGGAGAAGATATGGAGGCCGTAATACTCCAGCAGGTGAAGCATTTATTAGAGATGCTTCAAACATCAGAATGAGAGAGGTAACATTAGGTTATCGCCTACCTATAGCAAACGCACCTTTGAAATCTGTCAAATTCTCTTTTGTAGGTAGAAATCTTTTCTTCTTCCAGAACAAAGCAGAAACTGTAGACCCTGAACTCATTGCAGGAACAGGTAATGCTGCCGAAGGATTTGAAGCCTTTGCACCGCCTACTGCCAGGTCTTTAGGATTGAATATCAAGCTCGACTTTTAATTGAACATAGAAAATTGATTAGGGTTTAATTTGGTATAAACGTTATTTTTAATAGACTAACAAAAACTATAATAAAGTGATGAAATATTTAAGATTATTATTCATTACAGCCTTTACCATAGTATTATTTAATGGCTGTACGGATAATTTTGAAGAACTAAATACACAACCAGATGTGTTGATTGCCGACAATCTGGATGTTGGACTTCTAGGCCAGGCATATGCTCAATCTCAATGGAGGGGTATGTTTGGTGCAGCGGGTATGTTCCAGATTGGTGAAAACTTGTTTTCAGATCTCTGGGCACAATACTTTGCAACTACGGCTGCAAATTTTGATTCTGACTTACACGTAGAAGTAGGTAGATGGATTAACTCTGGATGGACTAACTTCTATGGAGCAGCCGCTCCTCAGATTAAGTTCGTAGAAGATTTTACAACCGAAAATAATCTCCCTGTAGAAAATGCATTAGCTAGGTTATGGAGAATTCAGACTTACCATCGCATGACAGACTATTGGGGACCCATCATCTACTCTAACTTTGGCAATGGAGAAACTACTGTACCTTATGACAGTCAAGAGTCTATCTATCGTAGCTTTTTCCCAGAATTAGATGAGATCGTAAGTGTACTCAATGCAAATGCTGGAGGAACTGCTTCATTTGGCAATAATGACCAAATCTATAATAGTAACATCGACCAATGGATTACATTCGCTAACTCATTGAGACTAAGATTAGCAATGAGGGTAAAATACGTTGATCCTGCCTTATCTCAGGCAGAAGCAGAGAAAGCTGTTGCTGCTGGTGTTATGACCTCAAATGAAGACAATGCTTTCATATTAACAACTGCCAATTCAGGAAACCCTTTCACGACCATTACTGCCTGGGGAGAGTTTCGCATGAGTGCGTTAATGGAAAGTATATTAAAAGGGTATGAAGATCCACGTATTGGCTTTTATTTCAGCCCTGCGCAAAGTGGTGATACAGATGGGGATGGAGTACCTTATGAAGGATTGAGAAATGGTTTGGAGAAAGTAGATAAAGTAGCTTCTCTTAATGCGGATAATTCTGATATGGCAACAAGATGGCTTCCAGCAGGTAGAGGAGGTATAAATCCTCCGATCCAGGTAATGGTAGCTGCTGAAATGTACTTCTTACGTGCAGAAGGAGCTTTAGAAGGTTGGAATATGGGAGGTACAGCTCAAGAATTATATGAGATGGGTATAGAAACGTCTATGCTACAATACACAGATGCTACTCCTGAGCAAATTTCAGCGTACCTCGCGAGTACAAATACTCCTGTAGGTACAGGTGATGCATTTGACACACAAGCAGCTTCAGACATACCTGTAGCTTTTGAAGCAGGAGCTGATAAAGAGAGACAACTCGAGCAAATCATCACGCAAAAGTGGATTGCCTTGTATCCCGATGGATGGGAAGCATGGGCTGAGTTGAGAAGGACAGGATATCCTCGCATTATCCCTCGTCTTAATTCGCTGAATCCAGATGTCCCTGCTGATGCGATTTTCAGAAGACAAACTTTCGTAACCAGCGAAGTAGCAAATAATAATGCTGCTGTGCTTGTAGCAAGAGAATTACCTGAAATAGGTGGTGCGGATCAAAATAATACTAGAGTATGGTGGGATAAGAAACCACAATAACTCATCGTTATATAAATAAGAAGGGGAAGTCTCATAAGTCGACTTCCCCTTTTAATTTTTTTATTATTTTTAAAA
>CAZZEC010000005.1:64399-76590 GCA_964652565.1 uncultured Bacteroidia bacterium | reverse complement strand
GGTGCCTGTGCTAAATGTGCGTGAACCCATTCGATAGGATCATTTGCTAGGAATGGATGCCTGCATGTCAGCATCTCATAGAGATTGATACCTAAAGCATAAAGATCCGTACGATGGTCTATCTTTCGGTTTACTCTTCCCGTTTGTTCAGGGGCCATATACGCCCATGTTCCTGCTTGCTCCACTTCTTTGGCCCATAACCCTTGCTTTTGTTCAAAGCGTTCGCTTTCTTCTTGATTAGCAGCCAGGGCAAAGTCTATTAAGTGAACTGAGTAGTTTCCCTGCGTATTCTCAGAAATCAGGATATTTTTGCTTGTGAGATCTTTATGAATGATATGGCATTCATGGATCTGACTCAGAATTTCAGAAATGTATATGAGGATTTCTACTACCTCGATCAGAGGCTTTTTTTGAAGGACAAATGCATCTTTCAGACTTTTGCCAGGAATATACTCAAGTAGAATAGCATACTGGTTATTCAAGGTTGTCTCTTCCAATACATTTCTCACCCCTGATATGTGATTGAGTTTCTGGGTAAATAGAAACTCTCTTTGGAGATAAAATACTTGTTGGTCTGCGGGAAGAGTGTTTCTTGCTACCTTTATGATCCGCTGTTGAACCCCCTCATTTGCTTGTAAGTAGATAAGGGAATGGGAACTTTCATATATCAGTTTTACCCCTTTCATATATAAGTATACAAGATACTGAGATTTTATTTGTAAGGCTAATTTCTGTGTATTGAGTTATGACAATTATTGAAAAGCTGCTGAAACAATGATTCATTCAATTATGCCCACCCAATTAGTACTACTTTTACACGTTAAGTTTACAACCCTTTGATGACTCCCAATGGATGCTTGTTAAACATGATATAGTTTCGATAAATGAGTTTTCAACATCGCTGTATGGGGTTCAGGTTTTAATGTTGTAAGTAGTATTAGGTCAATAATTGCATTAACGTTTGGTGCCAATGATGATAGGCATCTTCAGTCTGTTGAAGCATCTCGTGCTCAGGTTCTATTGTTTCCAATAAGGTAAGACCTCTAAATACATCTTCAATTTGGGGATAATAGTGTAACCCTATTCCAGCCCCTCTGGCAGCACCCTGTGCACCATCGGTATTATACAGCTCAATAACAGTCTGGCTGGCGTTTGCCAGTGTTTGTCTAAAAATGGGGCTCAAAAACATATTGCTTTTTCCTGCACGAATCACAGAAGGGTTAATACCCAAGGGTTGCATAATATCGATACCATATTTGAGCGCAAAAGCAATTCCTTCCTGGGAAGCCCTGATTAGATGTTTTTGAGTATGTGTATTAAGAGATAGGTGTGAAATATGAGCCCCTGGATTCTTATTTTCCAACACTCTCTCTGCACCATTTCCAAAGGGAAGTATTATCAGACCTTCAGAACCTATGGATATTTCAGATGCCATTTGGTTCATTACATCATAATCTGTCTCAGTTACGTTTTTTTGGAGCCAATTATTGAATATTCCTGTTCCGTTTACACATAACAGTATGCCCAGTTTTTTATCATTTTGTTGATAATTTACATGAGCAAATGTATTGACCCTGGATTTAGGATCGTACAATACTTCATCACTCACTCCATATACTACACCTGAGGTACCCGCTGTAGCGGCAATTTCTCCTGGGTTTAATACATTGAGAGAAAGTGCATTGTTAGGTTGATCACCTGCTTTGTAGGTAACGGGAATACCTTTGGGTAAGCCCAGAGAATCGGCAACAGTAGCACTTATTGTGCCATGTTCATCAAATGATCGATGTACAGGAGGGATCAATGAAGCAGGAATATTGTATTCGTCAAGGACCATATGTGCAGGTTGATCCTGCTGAAAATCCCAAAGAATTCCTTCTGACAGTCCTGATAAGGTAGTATTCACTTCTCCGGTAAGGCAAAAACTGATATAATCACCGGGCAACATGAAATAATGTATCTTTTCAAATAACTGAGGTTCATGTTCTTTCACCCACGCTAATTTAGAGGCAGTAAAGTTTCCTGGGGAATTGAGTAATTGTGTAAGACATCGGGTTGGCCCTATGGCTTCAAATGCTTGATTCCCAATATCTACAGCTCTACTATCACACCAAATGATAGAGGGTCGCAAGACATTTCCGCTTTCATCTAATACAACTAATCCGTGCATTTGATAGGATATTCCTATTGCTTTGATCTCATCTTTAATTTTGGGGGCCTGACGGAGAAGGTCTTTGATACAAGATTGGGTGTGCTCCCACCAGACTTCAGGCTTTTGCTCTGCCCAGCCAGGATGATGAGAAATCATATTAAGCTCTACTTTGGGAAATTGCGATGTGGCAATACAAGTACCTGTTTCTGCTTCGATCACTGCACTTTTGATGGAAGAACTTCCAATGTCTAAACCAAGTAAATACATAAAGAAGCGTTAATGTGTGTTACTTACTATATGTAGAGCTAATTGAGTCTACAGGAAGATTAAATATCTCACAATAAAGTGAGATTTAATAAAATATACGAATAAGTTATTCTCCCAATTCCCCTCCCTCTTTCAGTCGTTCTGCATTTTCAGCGATTCTGAGTTGCTCAATGATCTCATTTAAATCCCCATCTAGGATACCTTGTAGATTATAGATCGTCAATCCGATCCTATGATCAGTTACTCTCCCTTGTGGGAAATTATATGTTCTGATTTTTGCACTCCTATCTCCTGTTGAAACCATAGATTTTCTCAATGCAGCTTCTTCAGCTTTTCGTTTCGCCATTTCCATATCATATATACGAGTTCTAAGGATACGCAATGCTTTTTCCCTATTTTTGATCTGAGATTTTTCATCCTGCATAGAAACGACAATACCCGTTGGAATGTGCGTAAGTCTCACCGCAGAGTAGGTAGTATTCACTGATTGTCCACCAGGTCCTGAAGCACAAAAGGTTTCATCCTTGATATCTGAAGCGTTGATATCCACTTCAAACTCTTCTGCTTCTGGCATGATGGCTACAGTGGCTGCGGAAGTATGGATACGACCCTGTGATTCTGTGGCTGGTACTCTCTGTACTCGATGTACGCCTGATTCAAATTTCAGTGTTCCATAGACATCATCTCCCGTAACTGTAGCGATAAGTTCTTTATATCCACCTGTAGTACCTTCCGTAAACCCTGTAATCGAAATGCTCATTCCATTTTGATCACAGTACTTTTGATACATTCTAAATAAATCTCCAGCAAATAGACAGGCTTCATCTCCTCCGGTTCCAGAGCGAATTTCAAGAATGACATTTTTTCTGTCTTCGGGATCTTTGGGAATTAATAACAGCTTAATTTCTGATTCTAACGAATCTTTTTTCTCAACTAATTCATCCAACTCTTCCTGAGCCATCTCTCTGAGTTCCGTATCATTTTCCTCTTTCAGAATACTTTTATTATTGTCAATGTTGCTCAAGACATTTTCATATTCTTTCATAGACTTTACAATCTCCTCTAATTCCTTGTATTCGATATTCAGCGACTTATATTTATTCATATCGCTCATCACTTCCGGGTCAATCATTTCTTGCTTGACCTCTTCAAATCTATTTTCTATCTGTTTGAGTTTTTCAAGTATATCCATACATCGTCAAATCATTAAATGGCAAAGTTGATCTATGACTAGGGCAAACGCACTAAAATCATTAACAGCTGCTAGTCAGCAGCTTAAGTTGATTCATTATATAAATATTTTAATCATAATTAGCTAACAATGAATTATTTATAAAATGTGGTACGTTTGCTCTGATCTATGACTAAGTGATATACACTTAGCAGTTACAAATATATAACCTTTCAAAGCTATGAAAACACATTGGACGCTTTATCCAGGGGAAAAGTTTTCAGTGTAACATTTTGAGGATCTATTTGGAGATAGGAAAAATGATGGATCCAATCTCCAAGGAACAAACAATAACTGTGTTGATCTACTTCAGCTTTTTTGAGTATATGTCTATGCCCAAATACAAAATAAGTTATCTCAGGATGCACCTTCTTCATTTCTCTGGCGTGAATAAGCAAATACTCTCGGTCTCCTAGAAAAGTTGAAGTAGGGTTTTCGGAATTTGATTGATGATTTCTACTAAGTCCGGACAATGAATATGCCAAGCCAATACCCCAGTCTGGATGCAATTGCGTAAATAGCCATCTACTCACGGGGTGGGAGATTATTTTTTTCATCAATTTATATCCATGATCTCCAGGTCCCAGGCCATCACCGTGTGCTAAATAAAATATTTCCCCGAAAAAATCTTGTATAATAGGTTGGGTATGTATGGTAGCACCTACTTGCTTGGGGAGGTATTCTTTATACCAGAGGTCGTGATTACCTGTAAATATATGTACCTCAATGCCCTGGTCATGGAATTCAGCCAACTTACCCAGTAATCTCACATATCCCTTGGGAACTGATCTTCGATATTCAAACCAAAAATCAAATACATCACCTAGCAAGTATAGCGCCTGAGTATGATCTTGAACGGAACAGAGCCATTTTACAAAGTGTTTTTCACGAATAAGACTTGCATCCGGGGTAGGGGCACCAAGATGCAAGTCTGATACAATATAAATATTTTGTCGACTCAATTACCTTCTTCAATTTCAACATTTACTTCCCCGTTTTGAGACTTGTCATCAGAAGGGTTGATTCCTTCTTTACCTTCATTTTTACCATTCGGAGGTGTTGTTGATGAGCTATCTGCTTTAGGGGGAGTACCATTAGACGATGAATCCTCTGGGTTCTCTATGATATCAGGTGTATTGTAACTAGGGTCTTTGAAAGGTCTTTCGCCAATCAATTCTACGAGATCCTCTTTGTATAGCACTTCTTTTTCCAGTAATCGTTCAGCTACTTTCTCTAATTCATCTCTGTGTTTTCTCAGTAGATTCAATGTGCGATCATAGGCGAAGTCCAATATCTTTTTCACCTCTTCATCGATGATTTTGGAAGTTGCTTCAGAGTAGGGCTTAGAGAAGTTATATTCATTTTCTTCTCGAAAGGATACTTGCCCAATCTTATCATTCATTCCATATAGAGACACCATGGAATATGCAGTCTTGGTGATACGTTCCAGATCATTTTGGGCTCCCGTTGAAACTTCACCAAAAATCAGTTCTTCTGCTGCTCTACCACCCAATGTCATACATATGGTATCCATCAATTGATTTTCTGTATATAAATACTGCTCCTTGGGCATATATTGAGCATATCCTAATGCAGCAACCCCACGGGGAACAATAGAAACTTTTACCAATGGGTCAGCGTGCTTGAGAAACCATCCTGTGATCGCATGGCCCGCTTCGTGATAGGCAACGATTTTCTTTTCTTCGGGAGAAATGATTTTGCTTTTCTTTTCGAGTCCACCAATTACCCTGTCAATGGCATCCTGAAAATCATCCATATCGACTGCATTCTTACTTTTTCTTGCAGCAATCAGTGCAGCTTCATTACAGACGTTCATAATATCAGCTCCAACGAACCCTGGTGTCTGAGAAGCCAGTTTCTGGATATCTACTTTATCAGAAAGAGTAAGTTTTTTCAGGTGAACTTTAAATATTGCTTCTCGACCTTTGATATCAGGTCTGTCGACAGCTATCTGCCTGTCAAAACGACCGGCTCTAAGTAATGCAGGGTCCAGAACGTCAGGACGATTTGTCGCTGCCATAATGATTACACCTGTATCACTACTAAATCCATCCATCTCTACCAGCAATTGATTCAGCGTATTTTCTCTCTCGTCATTGCCACCTGTGACGTTCATTCTTCCTCTACTTCTACCTACTGCATCAATTTCGTCTATGAATATGATACAGGGAGCTTTTTCTTTAGCTTGTTTGAACAGGTCTCTTACTCTTGCTGCACCCACACCTACAAACATTTCGACGAAATCAGACCCACTTAGTGAGAAAAATGGCACTTTTGCTTCTCCAGCCACTGCTTTTGCCAAAAGGGTCTTACCCGTTCCGGGAGGTCCAACGAGCAGCACTCCTTTGGGAATGTGTCCACCCAGACGAGTAAATTTTTGGGGATTCTTCAGAAACTCTACGACTTCCTGAACCTCTTCTTTTGCCTCGTCTAGACCAGCTACATCGTTAAAAGTAACATTTACCTTATTTTCCTTATCATATAGGCTTGCACGGCTCTTTCCAATATTGAAAATTTGCCCTCCAGGACCGCTACCTCCAACTCTTCGCATAAAGAAAAACCATAATGCTATGAGTAAGACTATGGGAATAAGAAAGTTGATAAAGTATGCATAATCCTGCTCTTTCTCAATCCTTCGAATAACCTGTTGTTCTCTAGGTTTTCCTTCATTATATTCCTTTATGCTGGAATATATATCTTCCAATAAAACTTCATCTATCTTAAAAAAGTAGTGAGCTCCACCAGGAGGAATTTGCTTTCCTTCATCCTGTAGCTCTTTTTTACCTTCTTCATTTAGATAAACATCTACCCGTTCTTTATTTACAATTTTTACCTGTTCTATCTGGCCATCCGTCAGCAATTCATCAAACTGTATAGGATCTATTTCCTTCTTACCATCATTTGAGTTGATAGTAATATATGCGATGATGAATAAAAGCAGGATAGCACCGTAAATCCAGTAAATATTATTGTTATTATTTTTCGGGCTCCTTTTTCTATCTTGATTATTTAAGTCCGCCATGTTTGTACATCAAAGTATAACCTCTAATTCTATTATCTGTCTCGGATTAATCAACCCTTTAATTAATTGTTTTGTTCTACCAAACTGTTAACACTGCCATATGCATGCCTACTTAAATATACTGCCAAATTTTCATATTAACCTAGTAAGGTAGGCCAAAGATACACAATTAAATTAATACGTATTTAAAATGCCAAAGTTGAGCTTAATGAGAAGAGAAAAGCAGGAAAGTATAGTAGTGACAATTTTTCACAAAAAAGGCGGAACTATCAAATAGTTCCGCCAGTAATAACTTTCTTTACAATAAATTTAGTATCCAGGGTTCTGGAGCAAGTTATCATTCACGTCCGTTTCCCTTTGAGGAATAGGATAAATGAGTTCATTTGCATCAAAACCAAGGTCACCTACTGAAATTCTATTACGTTTTTTATCTCTAAACATATGACCTTCAAACATCAATTCCAGCTTTCTTTCTTGTAATATCACATCTAGTGTAATAGCTCCTGCATCAATGGGATCTAACCCCACTCTGGCACGTACAATATTCAGATCTTCCGCTGCCCCCGATGTATCGCCGTTTCTAAAACGAGTTTCAGCACGGGTAAGATACATTTCAGCAAGGCGAACCACATTGATATTACCATCCTGACTTGCATTATCCAACCATTTGCCCGTTCTGGGGATAGTGTTTTCATCAATGTAAAATAAATTTAGTCGATCATCAGTTTCCTCATACAGAGCCAGATGAGCTTCTGTGATGTCAATATCTCCTCTACCACCTCTGCTGGGTGCTGCGTAAAATGTGATAAAGTCATTAGCACCATCCTGGGTTGTTACTTCAATGGCAAATATATCTTCACTGGTATTTCCAGATTGATTAAACACATCTGCATATGAATCGACCAATGCAAATTCACCAGAATTGATCACAATGTCTGCTTCAGCTTGTGCGTCAGCAAAGCGTTCCTGCATGAGATATACACGCGATAGTATAGCACTTGCAGCATATGTTGTAGCAAAGAATCCGTTAGATGTTGGCAGGAGGTTTTTAGCATCTGTTAAATCAGAAATGATCTGAGCATACACTTCAGCTACCGTATTTCTAGAAAGCTCACTGCTTTCATCGATGGTGCGTGTAGGGGTCAAGACGATAGGTACACCAGGATTGGAATTGGGATCTCCATCTACCCAGGTTTTACCAAATACATTGATGAGCTCAAAGTACACAGAGCCACGGATAAATTTTGCTTCGCCCTCTACCTGCGCCTGGTCAGCCGGGTCAAGTACATCTAGCGCACTCAAAACGTTATTGGCATTGTTGATAGCTTCATAACTTTCTGTCCATGCTCGCTCGACGTCTCCATTTTGTACAAGAATACGTTTCTGGAAAATTTGTTCGGGCTCTTCAAACGTACCTGCCCAAATCTGGTCACCATCATCAGCTAACAACTCAGACAAATGTTGACCTCCGCCCCATACGTCATTATCACCAAGTGCATCATATGCACCTGTAAGTGCTGCTTGAACATTACCAGGAGTACTTAATGCTTGCGACTCGTCTATTGATTGTTGAGGCTCAACATCCAATTGTTCATCACAAGCTGTAAACCAACCTGCAGTGAACACTAATGCGATAAAATATAATCTATATAATTTCATGTTTGTTATAATTGATTTTGAGAGTTCAACAAATTAGAATCCAACATTTACTCCAAAGACGATGGTTCTGGCCTGTGGGGCAGAGTAGAAATCGTTGCCAAGTCCAATATTGCCTGCATTAAAGTCTGCATTAACCTCAGGATCCCATCCTTCATAATCTGTTAATAAGGCAAGATTCTGTCCAGTTGCATAGAGTCTCAATCTACTAATTCCAACAATATTGGTGATACTTGCGGGAATGGTATAACCTAAAGTAACTGTTTTTAGACGAAGGTATGATCCATCACTGATAAATCTAGACGATTCAGTTGCTCCTTCAAGGAATCTCAATTGTGGTATATCTGTCTGATCACCAGGTTGTTGCCAGCGGTTAAGTACTCTTCTATCCTGGTTGTCGAACCATCCAAATCCATCCATCTGGAATACACCCCCGCCATTGTATATTTCATTTCCCTGAACTCCTTGAATGAATATATTAAGGTCTATACCTTTCCATGAGAAGCTATTATTCATACCATATATGAAGTCTGGATTAGGGTTGCCTACTACCACACGTTCCGCTTCGTTGACATTGTTTGTCGTAGATCGATCTCTTCCTCCATCAGGTAGTTCAGTATTTACAAAGAATAATGCATCTCCGTTTTCTGGATCCACACCTGCATATTCAGGAGCAAAAAATACACCAATAGGTTCACCTTCCACTGCTCTGTTAATGAACCCACCTTCAATTACCTGACCCTGGAGGTTAGTGATTTCATTGTCATTCGCAGCAAAGTTTAAGGTCGTACTCCAGCGGAAATCACCTACGAAGTTCAAGGTGTTCAGCACAAATTCAAACCCACTGTTTTCCAATTCACCCACGTTTCTCAACTGATTTAAGAACCCTGTTGTAGAAGGTACATTCACATTGAGCAATAGGTCATCAGTTTGTTTGATATAGTAATCGATTTCACCGGAAATACGATCATTCAATAACCCAAAATCAAACCCTATATCGACTTGGGTAGTATTTTCCCATTTTAGGTCAGGGTTAGGAGATTGTGTAGGAGAAATACCTGAAAACCCTCCATAAGCTGCACCTCCACCCCAAAGTCCACGAGAAGGGAAGTTTGTCGTAGGTGTGTTTCCTGTTATTCCATAACTTGCGCGTAATTTAAGGAAACTTAATACAGGAGAATTTTGCAGGAAAGGTTCTTCAGAGAGTACCCATCCCAATGATCCCGCAGGGAAGAAACCGTATCTTTCGTCTTCACCAAAGCGAGAATCGCCGTCTACACGTGCAGATACTGAAAGCAGATATCTATTATTAAATTTGTAATTCGCTCTGGCGAAGTAAGACACAATATTAAATATTGTACCAGTAGAAGTTCCTTCGCTAATTTCTGCTGCAGAAGCTAGCTTTCTGAAATCATCATTTGGAAAGTTTATTCCTTCTACCTGTGCGAATTCATTGACAGATTCCTGGAAGGTCATACCTCCTACCACATTGATGGAATGATCACCAAATATTTTATTATAGGTCAAATAATTATTGGTGGTGTAGTTAAGCACGTAACGGTTGGTGTTTTCTCCCAAGCCATTATCCTGTCCTGTATTTCTTGCCACTCTACTATTAAAGTACGTTTCTTCATTTTGGAAAAGGAAGTCTACTCCAAATTCCGTGCGGAAAGACAGGCCAGGCAAAAATTCCCAGTCTAGGTATACATTACCCAAAGAGCGATATACAGTCTGTTCTTGAAACACATTTTCTTCATACAGTTTTCCATTGAAATACACTGTGTTTTCGAAAAGCTCCTCTGGGTTATCTGGATCAAATAAGGGCTGTACGGGTGGCAATGCTATCAACTGAAGGGGAGTGGAGAATGAATTATCATCGGGAATTCTGCCATTCAGTGTTCTTGCCAGGCTAAGTTTCATTCCGAGATTTAATTTATCAGAGACTTTATGATCCAGGTTGATTCGGCCGCTAAAACGCTCAAATTCGTTGTTGATCATGATTCCCGTTTGATCGAGAATAGATCCACTGATATAAAAACGCGTCTTGTCAGTTCCACCACTCACATTGACATCTACTTGCTGGAAGCCTGCATCATCATCAAACGCTTCTTCCTGCCAGTCAGTATCGTTTCCGTCATTCCAGCCAGGTATACGACGATCTCTCCATTCATTTGCTGATAGCCCAAACACGAGTCCGTCTGCGTCAGCTACATTGTTGAATGCTTCTTCCCATAATTGATTGTATTCAGGGCCATTAAGCCATTCACGTCTTCTGGAAGGCTCACTAACCCCTACGCTGTAGTTGACATTAAAATTAGTCTTACCTGCACTACCTTGTTTCGTAGTAATGATAACTACACCGTTTGAGGCACGAGATCCATAGATAGCCGCAGCAGAGGCATCTTTTAAAATTTCAATAGATTCGATGTCATTGAAGTTCAAGTCTGCTAAGGGACTGGTTGCACCACCATTAATTGATGATTGATCCTGTGAGGTAATTACAATTCCATCCACCACATATAGCGGTTCATTACTTGCTGTAACCGAAGCAGAACCTCGAATACGGATGTTAATACCATTACCTAGCTTTCCATTTTGTTTTGATACGAGTACTCCTGCAGCTCTTCCTTGCAAGGCGGATTCGAAGCTGGTAACTGGAATGTTTTCAAGCACTTCTCCATCTACCTTCGCAATGTTTCCCGTAAGGTCTCTTTTGATCTGCGTACCATACCCTGTAATCACTACCTCGCCAATTGCCAAGTCTTCTTGAACTAAAGCAACATTGATAGTGCTACGTCCGTCGATGACTTCTTCTACTACTTGATAACCGATTAAGCTAAAGGTTAAAGCGGTACCCTCTGAAGGGTAATCCAGGGTATATTTCCCTTCGGTATCTGTGAAAGCACCAATCGTAGTACCTTTAACCACGACGGCTACTCCCTCGATGGGATCACCTGATTCACTGGAAGTAACTGTGCCAGAAACATTACCCTGAGCACAGATTGTTCCAATGGAAATAACTGTAAATGACCAGAACAGTAAAAGTAGTTTGTTCATAGTAAAGATTTAATAAATGACTTTTACAAAAATGAATGAAAGAACTCCTTACGTCCAACAATTTGAAACGTAAGCTCCGTTACACCGATAAAAATGAATGTAGATAAGAAATCGGGATAGGAATTCGGCCCTTCATCATGTAAAGCTTGGGTTTTTTTAGTTTTAGCCTTTATAACACTATATTAGAATGGATGGTTGCCTTATTTAATGATATTTACAACTTTTTTTCTGATAATACGTCCTTAATTGTTATTGCTTTAGGTAGCAATCCCACAAAATTAATATTATTTCTAAGAAAAACCCATTTCAATAGCATAATTTTAAATTATCATTACTAATATTGAATTGGCTATCGGTCTTAAACAATTCTTGTTAAAGATTACATGGGATGAAATAATTCCTATCATCAGGCTTTGTGATAGCTTTTAGTTGCAGATCTGTATAAGTACCACCCAATGATTGTGAGTAATAACAGTCCTGGCCAATCTCCAATAGGTGCTGATATTAAAGCTATTACATTATTTCTTTCATATATAGCTATAGGGATTGCCAAAATAATTCCAATGAGGGCTTCTCCTGTAATGAGGCCCGATGCAATAAGTAAACCCGTTCTATTGCTTCTTTGCAGTGCGTCAGGTTGTTCGCCATGTAAGGTTTTTTGACTTTTCTGATAAATGGAAACAAGCCATGCAATGATTCCACCCAACATGATCGCGCTATCCAGTTCAAAAGGTAAGTACAAGCCAACTGCTACAGCCAATACCGGTGTTCGAAAGGATGATCCT
>CAZZEC010000005.1:0-64299 GCA_964652565.1 uncultured Bacteroidia bacterium | reverse complement strand
TCCTGCCTTAAGGTCTTGCATATTGTCGCCTGCTATGGCTGCTGCACAACATACTACAGCTCCAATTAATATTGCAGCAGCTGCTCCATTACCGGAATCTGTTCCCATTAATGCAAACAAAATAAGAGAGGCAGTGAGTATAGTAGCTATGGTCACTCCTGAGATGGGGTTATTGGAACTACCCACTAACCCCGCCATATATCCCGCAACAGCAGAAAAGAGAAAACCTGCGACAAGCATTAGAATTGCCATCATAGCAGAAATGTGAATCAATTGAACCTCGCGGAGGTAGATAATGAAGATGGGGATAATCATAGATATAATCAGGATAATCACCCAGGACATAGGTGTATCTCGCTCAGTTCGTAGGGGGACTGATTGATTTCGATTTTTAAAGGATTCAATCCCTTGTTTAAAAGCAAAACCTAAAGAATCTTTAAGGCTTATGAGTGCCCAAATTCCCCCTACAACCATTGCACCCACTCCCAGAAATCTGATTTGTGTACTCCAAAGTGTTTCTCCCAATTCCACAGGATTCTCAATATTTGGAATATTTCCCGAAGCGACGAGTATTGGTATAGCAATCCACCAACTGATTACACCTCCAGCAAATACTAAAACAGCAATTTTTATCCCTACAATGTATCCGACAGCTACGAGGGCAGGGGATAGGTTAATTCCAAAAAAAGCATAGGCCTTTTTTCCAAATAATCCTGCTTTGACAAAAGTTTCTTGCCACAATTGAAATCCAGAGGCAGCCAGTTTGGTCCCAGCCCCTATTAATCCAGAAACGGCTAAAAATCTGATAGCTTTACCTCCCTCTTCGCCTGACTTAAGTACTTCTGAGGTGGCTTGTCCTTCGGGAAAGTTGAGTTTTTGTTTTACTATGAGCGCCGAACGTAAGGGAATGGTAAACAACACCCCTAATACACCTCCACACAAGGCGATCAAGGCAGTTTCCCAAAAATTAAAGGATTGCCAATATCCCATCAGGATTAAGGCAGGAAAGGTAAAAATAGCACCAGCTGCCAAGGATTCCCCTGCAGAAGCTGCTGTTTGTACTGCATTGTTCTCCAGAATATTGTGCTTTCTAAATAAGCTCAATATGGCCATAGAAATTACTGCGGCAGGTATAGACGCAGATACGGTCAATCCAGCAAATAAACCCAGGTAAGCATTAGCTCCTGCCAGGATCATGGAGAGTAGAATTCCTAGGATAATACCTTTGATAGTAAGTTCAGGCAATTGCTTATCAGGACCTATATGAGGTTTAGGTTGAGATTCTTTCATAGATCAGGATGTAAGAAGTTGGTCTCTGTTGAGTTTTTTTGTTTTTTGATTTGTTTAAATTACCAAATTGAATAATATTTCAAAACCAATTGGGATATTTATGAAACTTAAAGGAATATTCGCTGTAGTCTCAGGAGGATGGATAATCCTCAGTCATTTGCTTGCTCAGCCCGTTTCTGCAATAAGTAATCCTGTATTCATTAATTTTGGCATGCCTGATATAGAATTAGACGGAGAAGTGTCATTTAATGATAAAAACAATAACAATACGTTAGATGCCAGTGAAAGAGCCCAGTTCAGTTTTTATATCAAGAATGTGGGAAAGTACGTGGCCAATCGAGTGAAAATTAGGACAGTTGTAGGTAATGATATGTCTGGAATTATTCTGCCAGGAGAAATTTCTTTGGGGAACATGGCTCCAAACGAAAGAAAACTAATTAAGCGAGTAATTGAAGGAGGACAAGATCTACAAAGTGGAGTGGTTAAATTGCGATTTGAGATAATTGAGAATGATTCATTGGCAGAAGTGGTACCTTTTGACGTCAATACATATAGTATTTCTAAAAAGCCGAGATTAGACATCATTAGTCATGGTTTTTTTACGAAAGAAGGGAGTCAATCCCTCAAACCTGATACGCCGTTTGAACTTAAAATCAGACTGAAAAATAACGGTGGAGGTACAGCACAAAACATACGATTTGAGTTTAAAGTACCCCCTCATATACTTATTAATTCAAATCTGGACGATAAAGTAATTGAAAAACTAGACCCCAACGAAATTGAAAATATTACATTTAATTTCTATATGGGAGTGAATTACAGGAGCAGCAAGATCCCTATTGGAATCAAGGTATATGATGACAACACTGATTCAGGTGAATCGAGAACATTTTCAGAGCCAGTCATCATGAATAATAAATAATTTTCCTTATTTGCTTAAATGGAAATCAATTATGCGTCTTGGGATCAAATATCCCAAGTTGTGAGTAAGTATATCAATCAGCATAAGCTATTCAATCAGTCTGATAGAGTTCTCGTCGCAGTTAGTGGAGGTCCTGACTCCATTTTCTTGGCGCATGTATTACACTATTTGGGGTATGAACTAGGTATTGCACATGTAAACTATCAACTACGTGGAGCGGATTCAGAGGAAGAAGAAAATATGGTACA
The DNA here is from genome assembly GCA_964652565.1 of uncultured Bacteroidia bacterium. Taxonomy (GTDB): domain Bacteria; phylum Bacteroidota; class Bacteroidia; order J057; family J057; genus JBCCTX01. The sequence goes on along the minus strand of CAZZEC010000005.1, from coordinate 61,839 downwards.
ACATCTGGCAGATTATTGGAATATCCCAATTTGGGTTCAAACTATAGATACACAGCAACTACTTACCCAAGGTGATGTGTCTTTGCAAATGCTAGCCAGGAGGCTTAGATATCAATTTTTTGATCAGCTATTAGTAGATGAGGGCTTTAAAGTATGTGCGACTGCACATCACAAGGATGATGACATTGAAACCCTGTTATTGTCCTTGATTAAGGGAAATCAGTTTGATCTGTTTTATCGTATTCCCGTCAAAAGAGGCCCCTACGCTCGACCATTATTGGATATACGAAAAGAGGATATAGTTCAGGCATTACATCAAGCGGGAATTAGCTATAGTATTGATTACACGAATTTAGAAAATATTTATCAGCGCAATCGCGTAAGAAATGAGATCATACCTAGTGCCTCGGTTATTAATCCCAGGCTAACGGACCATTTAATCACCAGATATGAATGGTATAAGGATCAGGTTGGGATGTTGAAAATACTGTTAAGCGATTGGTATACTCAGTGTGTAGAAGAAGGTGAAGAAAGTACAATACTGAATGATCAGGTTTTTTTGGAAAGTCCCTATCATTCTTACAAGAAAGTATTGTATGCGTACACACTACAGCAGTGGGGACTTCACGGGCATCTTTTGTGGGAAGGAGTACAATTAGCTTATAGTATGTCAGGTAAGAAGCTGGATATGCCTGATGGGAGCATCATTTATAAAACTTCTGTTGGTTTAGAATGGGTGAGAGTAAAGCCTGATCTTGAGTGGGAGTACGAATTGTTAGAAATTGACGATACAGTAACAATCAGGAGCAGCACTGGTCATTATATATCCGTAATAAAACATAACACTGTAAATATTCCATATATTCAATCTCCGAATTTATTTATGGATATACAGAAGCTTCATTTCCCTTTGAAAATCAGACATTGGAGTACTGGGGACAAAATGGTCCCTTTAGGTATGAGGCTTGAAAAAAAACTCAGCGATATCTTCATAGATGAAAAGTTTACTCCCATGGAAAAAGAACGTGCTATTGTCATTGAGTCCAATGAGATGATAGTGGGTGTGCTGGGATTTAGGATTGCAGACTCTGTTAAAATTGATACTTCTACTCGAGCGGTAATCGAAATAGCCTTTTCTAAGTGAGAACTATCACAAGAACAGGTTTCGTTACCATTTTTTATAGATTAAATCTTGAGAGATAATATGAATCTTACAAAAAACCATTATTTTTGGCGCGTTTGTGTGATTTTATCATTGATCAGTATTCTTTACAACCATACTCTATGAAAATAGGCATACTTGGAACTGGAAATCTTGGCGAAGCTCTCACTAAAGCACTATCCAAAAAAACGTATCACGTAATGTTAGGCTCTCGTGATACTGAAAAAGCTATGGAAATAGCAGGTGGTATAGATCATTATGCTAAGGGAGCAACCCTGGCAAATACTATACATTACGGAGAGGTGATCATTCTTACAGTCCCGTATAAGGCTGTAGAAGAAACCATTAGGAATACAGATAATTTTAGGGGTAAGATAGTGATAGACGCCACAAATCCCGTGGTTTTTGAAAATTTGCCAGATTTAGCATTTGGACATACAACATCTGCTGCAGAACAAATTGCTAAGATGCTACCTGAAGCAAAAGTTGTAAAAGCCTTTAATACAGCTTTTACAGAGACATATACCTATACTTCTTTTGGTCCCAATGAAGCGTCTATGTTTTATTGTGGGGATGATGACGATGCGAAGGCTGTTGTTAAAAAAATAATCACTGACATTGATTTAGATCCCGTGGATTGTGGGCCACTCCAAAGTGCAAGACTCATTGAACCTATGGCTGCATTGTTGATTAGATTGGGTGTAAATATGGGGCTGGGTAGGGAAATTGCTTTTAAGCTTTTAAAAAGGGATGACTTTTAATTCCTTGGTATATTAACTATCTACATGGTTATTTATTTATGGGACATCAATTATTAGCAGGTAAAAAAGGATTGATATTCGGAGCATTGGACGAACTTTCAATAGCCTGGAAGGTTGCTGAAAAAGCACATGAGGAAGGTGCAGAGATCCTTCTTACTAATGCGCCTGTCGCATTGAGAATGGGTAAGATTAATGAGTTAGCAGAGAAAACTCAATCAAAAATAGTTCCTGCTGATGCTACATCGCTCGATGACTTGAACGCATTGTTTGATGAGGCAGATAGTCTATTTGGTAAACTTGATTTTGTACTTCATTCCATTGGGATGTCGCCCAATGTTCGAAAAAAGAGAGAATATACCAACTTAAATTATTCCTGGTTTGAAAAGACGCTTGACATATCCGCAGTCTCTTTTCACAAAGTACTACAACTACTATATGCAAGAGATCTCATGAGTGAATGGGGATCAATCCTGGCATTGAGCTACATTGCTGCACAGCGAACATTTCCAGAATACAATGATATGGCAGAAGCTAAGGCATTGCTCGAGTCTATTGCCAGAAGTTTTGGATATCATTTTGGCAAAAAATCACACGTAAGGGTAAACAGTATTTCTCAATCCCCGACACCTACTACAGCAGGAACAGGAGTTGCAGGATTTAATAAAATGTTGGATTATGGCGATAAAATGTCGCCACTGGGCAATGCTACTGCAGAAGAATGTGCTGATTACTGTATCATGATGTTTTCAGATTATACTAGAAAAGTAACTATGCAAAATCTGTATCATGATGGAGGATTCTCAAATATGGGTATTGCTCCAGAATTGCTTCAAGATATGGATTAATCTTTTAGTTGCTTATTATTCGAAAAATACGCGATGTAGTGTTTTTACTGCTTGTGCTGCATCTTCATTATTAATGACAAAGCTAAGGTTGATATCACTTGCACCCTGAGAGATCATATGCACGTATATCCCTTCATTGGATATAGCCTGAAAAACTTTTCCCGGGATGGATACGTCATTATTCAACCCTTCTCCTACAATACAAATGATACTTTTTCCTTTCTCTACCTTAACCTGTGCAAATTGAGACAAATCTGATACTAAGGGTTCCAGGTCTTGCCCTTCTTCTACTGTGACAGAAACGCTTACTTCACTGGTAGATACAACATCTACCACTATTTCGTATTTTTCAAAATTGTCAAAAATTTTTGCCAAAAACCCAAATGCATTGAGCATCCTAAAAGAATAAATATTGATTAAGGATATATTTTTCTTTACAGAGATAGCTTTTACCCTTTGATGAACATCAGGTACTGAAGATAATATTCTGGTACCAGGGTGTATGGAGTTAGATGTATTTTTTACTACAACAGGTATCTGATTATCCATTGCTGGTCGTATTGTTTTGGGATGTAGTACTTTAGCACCAAAGTATGCAAGTTCTGCTGCTTCTTTGAACGTAACTTCTGGAACATTTAATGCAGTTTGGACTATTCGAGGGTCTGTTGTTAAGATCCCATCGACATCCGTCCAGATTTGTATTTCCTTAGCCTTCACTGCTGCTCCCAGAATTGCAGCTGTATAATCACTACCTCCTCTGCCAAGTGTAGCAATTCTTCCCTCCTTGGTTTTTCCAATAAATCCAGTAACAACTGGCACATAATCGATATTAGTTAGGTGTTGATGTATAAGCTCGAAGGATTCTGGGAGAGGTTCTGCATGCTGAAAACTATCATTGGTTATCATACCAATATCATAGGCAAAATGATGTCTCGAAGCTAACCCTTTTTGTGTGAAGAAGGCAGCTAAAATTTGGCAAGACATTCTTTCACCAAAAGATAATAATAAGTCTGAGGTACTGGGGCTGATCTCGCCAATCATACGAATTCCAATGAGCAATTGTTGTAATTCTTTGAGTACAGCGTCCAGCATATCCATGGGTAATCCAAGACCCTCCAGGACTTGATTATGTTTATCTCTTATAGCTTCAATATTTGCTTTACCCAATAAAGCCCTTTCTCCAGCTGCTATTAACAAATCTGTAATTCCTCCTACAGCCGATGTGACAACGATAGGCTGAGATTCAATTTGCGAAGAAACAATCTGATAGACATTTTCTATCCTCTCTGGAGATCCTACTGAAGTACCCCCAAATTTCATGACAATCATAACTGACTCTTTCTTTGACAGTAATATTAAGTGTAAAAGTTAACCTGTGTATGACCGCTATTTTATGGAAATAGCAATTTCTAAATTCGGAGGGCGAATCTAGGAACATTTATGAGTTATCCCAATTTATTGTATAACTTTTAATGATGAAGTGTCGGGTTGACGGGGATAGCATAAAAAGTACTTCACAACAGGCTCTGACAGCGCAGCAATATTTTGTACATCGGAAACGTCGACAAGATCCTTTAATTCTCCTGACTTAAACCAAATCATGATGGGCTCTTGGCTTTCTTTTAAATAAGCCTGATTGGATATTTTGCCCGTTTGCACAAAATAGTCAATTTCTTCGGAGGTATAATTACAGTTGTGCATAGCTTCCGTTTGATATTGACGTATTTCTTCTTCATCAAATGGCGTATTTCTCAAATTTACTTTAAGGAGATTTCTGCTGAGAAGCCTTTTACACAAATCTGAGAGGATTGTATCTGGGTGATATTGCCACTGCTTAATAGCATATTCAATATTATTATCATCCAGTTGAATATACCTGACCAGTACATCCTGTGTTAGGTCTTTGGGATGAATGTCCAGGTTAAAGAAGTATTCTAATGGTTTCCCAACGAAGATTGAGCTACCATTTCTATATAATTCTCGCGCTCTTTTCAGGGAATTAACGATCATATATTCTGCTGCCAGAGCTGCTTTGTGCAGATACACCTGCCAATACATCAATCTGCGAGCAACGATAAATTTTTCGACTGAATAGATGCCTTTGGATTCACATACCAGGCGTTCGTCGTAAACGTTTAAGGTTTTTATGATTCTATCAATACCTACAACTCCTTCTGCTACTCCTGTAAAAAAGCTATCTCTTATGAGATAGTCCATCCTGTCCATATCTAACTGACTGGAAACTAGTTGATGAAGAAAGGTTCGGGGATAAGTGCCTTCAAAAATTCTTATAGCAAGGTCTAACTTCCCATGAAACTGTTCATTGAGGAAGTTCATAAGTGCGACACTCATATCTTCATGGTGTAAGCCAGGAATAATGGAAGATTCTAACGCATGAGAGAAGGGGCCGTGACCGATATCGTGTAATAAAATGGCGATCAGTGCGGCTTCATATTCTTTGTCTGAAATACCTACTGATTTTCTTCTCAAGACGTCCAATGCCTGTCGCATAAGATGTAGGGCCCCTAAAGCGTGGCTAAATCTCGTATGTGTAGCTCCAGGGTACACCAACGAACTTTGGCCCAGTTGTTTGATTCTTCTGAGACGTTGAAATGCTGGAGTATCAATCAAGCCCAGGATAGTACCCTTAGGTACTTCGATAAATCCATGTACTGGGTCATTGATAATTTTGGATAACTTAAGACTGTATTCCAATTTCTATATTAATTTAGATAAATAATAGATCTAACAGGTATCTATGTATCTTACGTGTAAAATCGGCGTAATCAAAGAAAACTAAATAAGTTAAAAAACAAAATCTATGCAGAACGCAAAGATACTTTGGGTAGATGATGAAATAGACTTGCTAAAGGGACATATCATGTTCTTAAAAGAAAAAGATATTTTGGTAGAAGCAGCCAGTAATGGAATAGATGCGCTTGAACTATTGAAACAAAATAGCTATGATATGATTTTTCTTGATGAGCAAATGCCTGGGATGGATGGACTAAGTGTATTGGCAGAGATTAGAAGCATATCTTCTACGATTCCAGTAATAATGATTACCAAATCTGAGGAGGAACATATCATGGAAGATGCGCTCGGTGCGCAAATTACGGATTACCTTATTAAACCTGTAAAACCCAGCCAGATTTTGCTCACCTGCAAAAAAGTCCTGGATAATAAGCGTCTGGTGACCCGCAAAATAAATGAAGGATATCAACAAGACTTTAGAAACATAGCGCTACAGTTTTTCGAAGATAATGACTACAAAGATTGGTTTGATATTTATAGCAAACTCATGTTTTGGGAAGGGAGAATGGAGGATAACGAGGATAAAAGCATGGAAGATGTACTAAGTGCACAATTGAGTGAGGCGAATACGAATTTTGGCCGATTTATCACCAAAAACTACTTAGATTGGGTAAATACGGATTCATTGGAAGATCGTCCCATGCTATCCCCTGAGATATTCACAGAAGCTGTGTTTCCAATGCTGGATAATGGTTATGATAGTGTGTTCTTTTTACTCGTGGATTGTTTGAGATATGACCAGTGGAAGGCATTGGAGCCTATCATATCTGATTATTACTATATAGATAAAGAACAGAGTTATTACGGGATATTGCCTACAGCGACTCAATATTCCCGAAACTCTATTTTTGCAGGTATGTTTCCCAGTGAAATAGCCAAACGGTTTCCCAAATACTGGCTTAATGATGACGATGAAGGTGGGAAGAACCTAAAAGAAGCTGAATTATTACAAGAGCAGATTAGCAGAAGGAGACTGAATATTAAGCACAGCTATAACAAGGTTATTACAAATGAGGAGAGCAAGGTTATGGCAGATAATATTTTAAATCTGCTGAATAATGATCTCAATGTAATTGTATACAATTTCATTGATTTGCTCTCTCATTCCAGGACCGAAATGAACATCATACGTGAACTAGCACCCAACGAAGCAGCATATCGGTCCATTTCGAGATCCTGGTTAGAGTATTCTCCACTCCTCACGGTACTTAAAAAACTGAGTAGTAAAAATATTAAGATTATTCTTACAACTGATCACGGGACCATTAGAGTTAAAAAGCCTTGTAGAATTATTGGGGATCGTGCTACTACCACCAACCTGAGATATAAACAAGGTAAGAATCTCAACTATGATGAGGGAGCAAAATATTTGTTCTCAGTGAAAAAACCTGATGAAGCTAAGCTACCTAAAATAAATGTAAGTTCTACTTATGTTTTTGCCATGGAAGATTATTTCTTTGCCTATCCCAATAATTACAATTATTATGTAAATTACTATAAGGATACATTTCAACATGGAGGTATCAGTCTGGAGGAAATGATAGTACCTATCATCGAGTTAACACCTCGAAATAGATGATTCGTATTTTTAATAGTAAACATGTGTCAGATAATCCATCGATTGTCGGGGAGATTCTAAGCATTTGCAGTAGTTATAGAATTTTCGCATTTTTCGGACAACTTGGATCTGGGAAAACTACATTAATCAGAGATTTTTGTAAGGCTTTAGGAGTTGAGGAAGACGTAACGAGTCCCACCTTTACGATTGTCAATGAATATCAGGGGGACAAGGGTAGTATATATCATTTTGATTTTTTTCGTCTGGAAAATGAGACAGAAGCCTATAATTTGGGATTTGAGGAATATTTTGATTCGGGATGCTATTGCTTTATTGAATGGCCAGAACGCATCCCAACTTTGCTGCCAGACACCTATGTTAACATATCAGTAACGCCACTTGAAGAGACAGAAAGATTAATTGAAGTCATTTATGGCGAACGTTCAATTCTCAGTTGAGGAGAAATATCCAGAAGTATATCCAGGTTCATGGGTTATTCCACAGGAACTTGCTGAGCGTGTGAGCAAAACTCACAAAAGACTCACCATTGGTATACCCAAAGAAAATTATTTTCAAGAAAATAGGGTTCCTATTACTCCAGATTCAGTCGGGGTTCTGGTAAACAATGGCCACCAGGTATTCATTGAACACGATGCAGGGATAGGTGCCAGGTTTGCCGACAAAGACTATGCTGAAGCAGGTGCTGTTGTCACCTATAATCGCTCCGATCTATTTAAGCAATCTGAATATATCATCAAGGTGTCTCCGGTATCAGATGAAGAGATGGCATTATTGAAAGAAAATCAAAAATTGATTTCAGCCGTGCATTTGGGAAGCCTTAAGCCTACCTATGTTCAAAATCTGATCAAAAAAAATATTACTGCACTTGGTTTTGAGTTCTACAAATCGGAAGATGGTTCTCTTCCCTTAGTGCAGATGATGAGTGAAATTGCTGGAGTGAGTTCTATACATATTGCTTCAGAATTACTTACTGGGCAAAATAATGGTCAAGGTCTATTATTGGGGGGTATCACAGGGATACCTCCGGCAGAGGTAACCATCTTGGGGGCTGGAACTGTAGGATTCAATGCTGCACAGACTGCTATGGGGATGGGTGCCAGGGTGAGAATTATTGATGAAGAACTGTTTAAACTCAGAAGGATTGAACGCGAGCTTGGATTGAATATCTACACCTCCATTGCACAGGGCAATTTTATCAGGGAAGCTGTCAGGGATTCGGATGTTGTTATTGGAGCAGTTTATAAACAAGGCAGTAGAACCCCTTTAGTAGTTACTGAAGACATGGTAAAAGAAATGAAAGAAGGATCAGTGATCATAGATGTAGCGATTGATCAAGGTGGCTGTATAGAAACCAGTAGGATCACCACACACGATAATCCCACTTTTGTGAAATACGATGTAATCCATTATTGTGTCCCTAATATCGCTTCCAGGGTATCTCGTACCGCCTCCCTTGCCATCAGTAATATCTTGGGTCCATTGTTGGTGAAGATCGGCGACCACGGCGGTATTGATAATTATATTAAATACAATAGCGGCCTCAAGCAAGGTATATATGTATATCATAGACATCTTACCAAGAAATATATCGCAGAGCTATTTAATATGAATCGAGTTTATAGAGATATAGAATTGTTGATCGTTTCTTTCTAATAGCTCAAATTATTCAGTATCATGTCCTTAATAATAGTCCAGGATATTTTTTAAGATATATGTGACTTTTTAATGAAATAATGTCTTAATTATAAAACAAGGTTATTTTCATTAAAAATCTAACTTGGCATGAAAAATATTTTATTCTGGATTTTTTTAGTATGTATTACTACTACACTATCCGCGCAAAAAGTATATGAAAGCACACAGACTTTCATGAGAAAGGACCAGGGGAATTCGCTTTCTGTAGATATCCAGGGGCAAAAGAAAAATATTGAAGATGTACTGGATCAAAAGTTTAACATTCAAACGGGAAAAAAATCTCGCTCTATGAAGGGAGTTACTGCTTTTGAGACAGCGAGAATGTTGGACGTATCCCCCAGAGAACTAAATTATTATTATGATGTAGAAAAGAAGAAAGGGGTTGATAATACATGTACGGTTCGTTTATTTATCAAGGACGGGCGAGAGTTCTTAAGTTCTGAGACTGATCCTGAGGAAATGGAGTCAGCAACGGAGATTTTGAATAATCTACAATATGAAACTAAGGTCTATGAGTTCGAACTTGCAGTAACTGAGCAGGAGAAAATTGTAGAAGATGTAGTAAAAGATCATCGTAAAATGATCGAAGACTCCATCAAGTTGGAGTCTCGTATGGACGATTTGATCAAGGATATGGAAAAAAATAGTAAGGAGATAGAAAAACAAATCGTAAAAATGGAAGAGGAAAGACTTCGTCTGGAAGCGTTGAAGAGTGAGATGGAAGCTTATATCTCTGAGGAAAAAGAAGAGAAAGAATCCGTATCCAGGGGGAATTGATGTGGTTTAGTCTCTCAGAATAGAAAAGTAAAGATATAAACGTACCAGGGGGTAATTCTTAATCTCCTGGTATTGTTTTTTACAACGATAGGGCAGACTTGCACGTATTAATAGTTATTGATTATTACCTATTTTTAACGAGCTTTCTTTTATTAAATCACATTTCAAATGAAAAACTTGTTGCGCTATGGTTCTATCATAATAGCCATCGTATTACTGATATTGCTACTCACTCCCTTTTTATTTAAAGAAAAAATTCAGCAACTAGTTATCAATACGGTGAACGAGAATATTCGCGGATCATTTGCTGTCGATAATATAGGATTATCGTTTATTTCCCGTTTTCCCAATGCACATGTCTATCTCGAAGATTTTTCACTAACAGGAGTAGAGGAGTTTAAGCGAGATACCTTGATACAAGGAGATAGGTTGGATTTGATCGTGAATGTATTTAGTGTATGGGGTAAAGAAGGTATCTCTATCAAAAAGATCGTAGCAAAACACCCTAAGGTACATGCAATTATCCTGGAAGATGGGAAGGCAAATTGGGACATAGCACTTGAAGATACCACACAGACTAATACCAGTGGAGAGACGGGCTCTTATAAGCTGAACCTTAATTCCTATGAAGTTGTGAACGCCGAGATCGTGTATGAAGATGGACTTACTCCTATGACACTCGAGGTGGAGGAACTTGATCACAAAGGATCCGGAGCATTTACAGAAGTGGAATATGATTTGAAAACACAGACACATGCAGGCCATGTTACGGTGGATTACCAAGGCATTGAATATCTTTCTGATGTACTTATTGATGCAAATGTAGACATGCATATCAATACAGCAGAAGATCTGCTGGTAGAATTGATGGATAATGTCATTCGAGTCAATGATTTAGGAATTAATGTGGATGGTACCACATCCATAGGGGAGGAAAACATAGGATTAGCGCTTAACTTTTCTGCTACAGAGGCATCCTCAGTTAAAAGCATATTTTCATTAATCCCAGGTGCTTACACGCAGGATTTTGATCAGGTATCCACAGATGGTTCTTTGCAGTTTAACGGATCAGTTACAGGAGATTACAGCGAAGAAAAGCTCCCCGGATTTAATATTACGCTGCAAATTGACAATGGAGAGGTCCAATATCCGGATCTTCCCAAGGCCATATCTGACATCAATCTAAGCATGGATATACAAAATCCTGATGGAGATCTGGAAAAGACAGAAATCAATATTGCGACATTTGATGCAAAAATGGGTGATGATCCCTTTCATGCTACAGCATTGATCCGTGGCTTGGAAAACATGTTTGTGAAAGGTGAGATGCAAGGAGAAATCGATTTAGGAGAATTGGCCCGAGTTATTCCATTAGAAGGGAATGAATTAAGCGGTTTATTTAATGTGGATGCAAATGCAGAAGGATATTATAACGCTGTTACTGGGAGTTTCCCGGAAGTAAATGCCACCATGGCTATGAGAGAGGGTTATGTAAAGAGTGCAGATTATCCCGAAGCTGAACTGAAAGATATACATTTCAATGCTTCAGTCTCCGATGTTGATGGCACGATGAAGAATGCAGCGTTTACTATGCCAGATTTTGGTTTTGATTTAGGAGGAGAAAGGATCGTAGGGGCTTTGACGGTGAATAATTTTGACGACCCCAATTACAATTTAACAGCTTCTGGAAATCTAGACTTGGAAAAACTGATGAAAATATATCCCATCGAGGATATGGAGCTTAGAGGGCAACTACAGGTAAAAAATTTGAGTACCCGAGGCAAATTATCAGATGTAGAAGCTGAGAAATACGATAATCTTCCAACTTCAGGAGAAGTATCTATTCAAGATTTGTATTATGCAAGTCCAGAAGTCTTGCATCCTGTGTCTATACAGAGTGGCCATGCACAATTTACACCTCAACGATTGGAGATTGATCAGGTAAATGGACGCGCAGGGAATACAGATTTCAACATTAATGGTTTTCTTGAAAACTACCTGGGGTATGTGCTGATGGGGGACAAGGAGTTGACAGGTACGTGGATACTCAAAAGTGATAGATTGGATGTCAATGAATGGATGGTTGAAACCCCTTCTTCAGATACGCTGGCCTCGGAGGCCCCGCAAGAACCATATGGAGTTGTGCCCATTCCAGAAGGCATAAATATGCTGATCCAGGCGAACATTGGGCGAGTAAATTATAGAAATCTTACGTTGAGTGATCTGGAGGGAATAGTTACCGTAGCAAACGAAGAAGTGGCCATGGAGGGCGTTGCATTCGGGATGCTGGGAGGACAAATATCAATGAGGGGAAATTACAATACTCAAAATATTGAGAGGCCTTCATACGCTATGGATTTAGATATTAATAGGTTAGGCTTCTCAAATGCTGTTCAAAATCTCGTGATCGTCGATAAATTTGCGCCTGTGGCCAGGTTGATTGAAGGCTTTTTCAATACTCAGTTTAGTATGAAAGGGACATTAAATGAAAACATGTACCCCGTATTAGAGGAGATATCCAGCGAAGGGATATTCGAAATCATTGAAGGTAAACTCGCCAATTTACCATTGATGAATAAAATTGCAGAGAAGACCAAATTACAGAATATTACAGATTTGACCCTGGATCAGCTGAAGGGACAATTCAACATTCAAAATGGATCTGTATATCTGAAGCCCATTAGGTTGAATAAAAATGATATACAATTGGTGCTCGCCGGCAGCCAAAATATTTCTGGGGGCATGGATTATAATGTACAATTGGATATGCCTAAGGGAAAAGCTGGACAGGCTGTGTTTACAGCCCTCTCAGATGTTGTTGGGAATTCGTTGGCGGAGCAAGATTCCATCTCGTTGTTACTCAATGTAGGAGGGACTGTGAAAAATCCTCAAATTACGGGTATACAAAGTAAAAACGTAGAAAATGTTAAAGACCAATTGGTCAATCAACTCGAGGATAAATTACAAGGGAAAGTCGGTGCAGATGTAGAATTGAATAAAGATAGTATAGGTGCGGTGGTGGATAAAGCAACACAAACTGGGAAGGATACCCTCGTGAGTATTATTGATGAAAAAAAGAAACGAGCACAAGATTCTCTATCTAATTTGGTAGACGAACAAACCGAAGATATAAAGGGGGAAATAGACAAAGCACTTGAAGAAAAAATAGGTAAAGAGGGTAAGGATAAGCTCAATGAGCTAAAAAATAAATTCGGGTTACCGATCAAGAAGAAGAAGGAAAACAATGACAACTGAAACGTGGATTTATCTTCGAAATTGCTTACCTTTGATAGATTATACACAATTATTCTGAAGCAAGTATGAGCGATATTACAACGCCTATCAGCGAATATTCTGCAAGTAATATTCAAGTTTTAGAGGGTATTGAACACGTTAGAAAGCGTCCTTCGATGTACATAGGTGATGTGGGTTCAAGAGGATTACACCATTTGGTTTATGAGGTGGTCGATAATTCTATTGATGAAGCCATGGCAGGGTATGCCAAAAACATCCATGTTGTCATTCATGAAGATAATTCAATTACCGTAAAAGATGATGGTCGAGGTATTCCTGTGGATGTTCACGAAAAGGAAGGTCTTTCAGCACTGGAGTTAGTGATGACCCGTCTGGGAGCAGGTGGTAAATTTGATAAGAGCTCTTATAAGGTGTCTGGAGGACTTCATGGTGTAGGAGTTTCTTGTGTGAATGCTTTGTCAGAAAAATGTGAAGTCAAGGTATATCGTCAAGGTACTATATATCAGCAGCATTATCAGAAGGGTGTTGCTACAGGACCTGTAGAGGAAATTGATAAAACTGAACTTCAGGGAACAGAAACTCATTTCTGGCCTGATCTGACCATTTTCTCTTCGACTAACTTCAAGTATGAAAAACTTGCCGAGCGTCTGAGGGAATTGGCCTATCTAAATAAAGGAGTGAGTATCTCTATTACAGACCGCAGAGAGATATTGTCAGAGGAGGATCTCAGAAAGTATAAAGTAGAGGATGGGAAATATAAAATTCAAACATTTTTCTCTGAAGGTGGAGTGAAAGAGTTTGTACGATTCCTGGATAAGAGTCGTACGCCACTCCATCAGGAACCTATATACATCACAGGTATTGATGATGATGAGACCACACCTGTCGAAATCGCGCTCCAGTATAACTCTTCCCACATGGAAAACCTCCATTCGTATGTCAATAATATCAATACGCATGAAGGGGGTACGCATGTATGGGGGTTTAAAAAGGCCCTTACAAGGAGTTTAAAAAGTTATGCGGATGAAAATGGGCTGTTAAAGAAAATTAAATACGATATAAGTGGAGATGACTTTAGAGAAGGGCTGACAGCAGTAATTTCTGTTAAGGTAATGGAACCTCAGTTTGAGGGGCAGACTAAAACGAAATTGGGTAACAATGAGGTTACAGGGATTGTCGAGTCTATCGTCAACAAAGAATTATCCTATTTTCTGGAAGAAAACCCTAATGTTGCTAAACAGATCATAAATAAGGTATTACTTGCAGCAGAGGCCAGGTATATGGCTAAGAAAGCCAGAGAGGCAGTGCAAAAAAAGGGAAGTCTTATCAGTGGAGGACTGCCAGGGAAGTTAGCTAGTTGTACCAGTAAAAACCCTGGTCAATGTGAAATATTCCTCGTTGAGGGAGATTCTGCAGGAGGAAGCGCTAAACAAGCCAGAATGCGCGAGTTCCAGGCTATATTGCCATTGAGAGGGAAAATTTTGAATGTGGAAAAGGCTCATCCTACGCGTATTTATGAAAATGAAGAAATTAAAAATATTATCCTCGCACTGGGTGTAACAGGGATTGGCGAAGGCGAGGAAATGTCTTTAGAAAAATTGAGGTATCACAAGGTAATTATCATGACAGATGCAGATGTGGATGGGAGCCATATTCGAACACTCATATTAACCCTTTTCTATAGATATTTTTTACCCTTAATTGAAGCGGGTCACATATATATTGCCATGCCACCTCTATATCAAGTGAAAGTGGGGAAGAAGTTCAGGTATTGTTGGACAGAAGAAGAACGAACTGCAGCAATCGAAGAATTGGCAGGGGGTGATGAGGGAAAAACGACTATCCAGCGTTATAAAGGGTTGGGAGAAATGAATCCCGATCAGCTCTGGGATACTACTATGGATCCCGAAAAACGAACCCTGCAATTAGTTACGATTGAAAGTGCAGCACAAGCTGATCTTGTATTTTCTACACTTATGGGAGATGACGTTGCCCCCAGAAGAGATTTTATCGAGCAAAATGCCAAATACGCAAATATAGATGTATAGTTAATCGAATAGGGTATACAATATCCCAAGGGTCAAGCTGGTTTGCTCTAAGCCAGCAATAGTAAATTTGACTTCACCTAGGAGGTGGACCCGATCTATGATCTCATATTTTATTCCACCTCCCAGGTTCAAACCAATCTGACTATTGTTGTCCGTATTGGTATTGTTGCTGGTTGTTACTTCTGTCTTACTGAGGGCAAGCCCTAACCCAGCAAGTGGATAGGCGACAAGTTCAGAAACAATAGAGAAATGGTATTGCGCATCCACGTCAATTACATTGACTCGTATCCTGGTATCTGCGCTTACCTTGTTTTCATTATCTGGTGCGAATATCGTGACGCTAGGGGACAGATGTAAGCGATCCTTAATTGGGAACATCAATTTCACATTTAGTCCATATTTCCCTTCATCCTCGCTGCCAAATACTACACCTCCGCCTCCGAGTAACTGTGCATATGAAGTAACGCAGACTAGAAGAGAAAAAAGTAAGAGCAAGTAGCGTTTTTTCATGATTTTTCTTTGTGCTTTTTTAACTGGGGTTGAATCTTATTTACACATAGATCGATTGCCTCTTCGAAAGTGCTTCCCGACTCTTTTGCGATGATTAAATTGCCAGGTACTTTCAGTTTTAGTTCGATCAACATCTTTTCCTTACCATCCAAATGCTCCTTTCTGAGTATAGCTTCTGTATGAATAATTCTATCATGAAAGCGCTCCAACTTATTGACCTTCTTTTGAATGTAATCTTTCACCGTGTCATTTGCGGTAAAATGAATAGCTTGAATTGTAATTTCCATCATAGTATTATGAATTATCATCTTGTGATCTGGGATGTGCCTGCTTGTGAATATCCTTAAGTTTTGATATAGTGTTATGAGTATAAACTTGTGTAGAAGCTAAGCTGGAATGGCCTAAGAGTTCTTTGATCGCATTTAGATCAGCTCCTCTGTCAAGCAGATGCGTAGCAAAAGTATGTCTGAGGACGTGTGGACTTTTTTGGGCAGCATTACTTGCCAGTGTAAGATACTTGTTTACTATTCGGTATACTAGCTTAGGATATAATGGCTCTCCATTTGATCTGAGAAAAAAAGTCCTTCTATAGTCTATTTCCTGTAACTTTAGTACAGCAATATATCGGATGATCGCTGTCCTTACGTGAATGCCAAAAGGTACTATACGTTCTTTATCTCCTTTGCCTCTCACGCGGAGTGTACCTCCCAGAATATCTATCCCATCTGTTTGTAGTGAAATAATCTCACTTCTCCTCAATCCACATCCATACAGTACTTCTAAGATACATTGATCTCTGATACCCTCAAATGAATTTGGAAAAGGGATATGATCCAATAATCTTTCTGTCTCACTTTCTTTAAGAAAGACTGGTAATTTTTTATCCTTTCCCCTCGTAGATAGCCCTGAAGCGGGATGAGATGTGATGATCTCACAACGTAACAAATATCCAAAATACGTCTTAGATGCTGAAAGCTTACGGGAAATAGTACGAGTGCTCATACCATTCTTTTTGAGGTCCCCTAACCAACTTCTTAGGATCTTTGAATGGATTTCACCTACGTGTTCAGGACTGAATACTTCGAGTTGATGATGAGAATCAAGATATTCTGCCAAATCGGAAAGATCTCGCATATAAGCTTTGATGGTTAAGGGACTATACCCTCTTTCTATTCTCAAATATGTTTCAAATTCTGATTCCAACATGATTGTAAGGTGGGAATAAGAATTAATATACCAAAGGAAACATATATCTGCAACTAATAGTCTAGGAGTGATAAAAAAATTCCGAATAATAAATAGTATTATCCGGAACGATATTTATTTACTAAATACTGAATACATGCGTATCAGTAATTTTCGGATGCGTAATGCTTCTGTCTGTTGACAGCTTTTTTTCTCATTTCCTTTTTTTCAATAGAAGGCTTCTTGTAAAACATTCGCTCCCTCACTTCTTTAAGAACACCTGTTCTTTCAAACTTTTTCTTATATCTTCTTAAAGCCTTATCGATAGACTCTCCCTCTTTAACTCTTATAATTAACATATGGAATATTCTTATTTATTTGGTTTGCAAATATACGTTACTATCCTATTTTACCCAAAAAAAGTACAAGAAGTTTCAACTAATCATGATTTTTTGGATATAATTGAATTCGAGATTGATTGTGCAAATAATTATAAGCGATCATGAAAATTTGTTAATTTGCGCTTTTACAACTCATGATTTGTCAAAATTGCAAACCTAGTGACTATGGTTAAAACAGATAGAAAGTTCAGAGCGGGAGTATTGTATGGGGATGAAGTACAAGAACTCCTCAACTATGCAAATGAGCATAATTTTGCCCTTCCAGCTGCAAATGTTGTGGGTACTAATTCAGTAAACGCTGTCATTGAAGCTGCACGTGCAGTTAATTCTCCGGTAATTATTCAGTTTTCAAATGGTGGGGCAAAGTTCTTTGCTGGTAAGGGGCTGGGAAATGACCAAGAGAAAGCGGCTATTGCAGGTGCTGTTTCTGGAGCCCTTCATGTCCATCACATGGCGGAAGCATATGGAGTTACAGTTATTCTACATACCGACCACGCCGCTAAAAAATTATTGCCTTGGGTAGAAGGAATGTTAGAAGCAGGAGAAAAATACTATGAACAACATGGAAAGCCATTGTACAGCTCACATATGCTAGATCTATCAGAAGAGCCTATTGAAGAGAATGTAGAGATATCAACTCGATTCTTTGAAAGAATGAACAAAATTGGAATGGCAATTGAAATTGAGTTAGGCGTTACCGGGGGAGAAGAAGACGGGGTAGACAATACACAAATCGATAATGCCCGGCTATATACTCAGCCTGAGGAAGTGGCATATGCTTATGAGGAGCTGAAAAAAATTGGTGATAGATTTCTGGTTGCTGCTGCTTTCGGAAATGTACATGGTGTATACAAACCTGGAAACGTTGAATTGAGACCTGATATTCTTAAAAATTCGCAGGACTTTATTCAACAGAAGTTTGGTACGGATCACAACCCAGTTAATTTTGTTTTTCATGGTGGTTCTGGCTCTTCTCGTGAGGATATTAGAAATGCTATTGATTATGGAGTAGTGAAAATGAATATTGATACTGACTTACAGTGGGCATTTTGGTCTGGTGTAAGAGAATATGAGAAAAAAAATCACGATTACCTGCAATCTCAAATTGGTAATCCAGAGGGAGACGATAAACCTAATAAGAAGAAATATGATCCTAGAGTATGGTTAAGAGAAGGTGAAAAGGTATTGTTAGAACGTTTAAAAGTTGCATTCGAAGATCTAAATGCAATAGATGTGCACGGAAAATAATGATTAGGTAAAATCTATCTAATAGGTTATACGTAGCCTTTGTTTAAAATAGACTTAGTACCTAACGAATTATAAGAGTCTTAATTGAGTTAGCAAACATCAATTAAGACTTTTTTTTAATTTATTTGTACGTACATTTGATTCGAAATTGTTCTGCTAACTTATGTTTATACACGGTGTATCACATTATCTACCTACAGAAGTCGTAACCAATGACCATTTTGAGGAGCGATTTGGACTGACAAACGAGTGGTTGATCGAGCGTACGGGAATTGAGAAGAGAAGGAAGGCCCAGGACCATGAAAATTCACATACAATGGGGATAGCGGCCTTAGGGACTTTGTTAGAAAATATTCAAATCGATGTAGAACAGATCGATTTAATTGTAGGCGCGACGTATACTCCATATGACTTGATTGTGACATTGGGACATGCTATCCAACATCACCTGGGAATAGATGATATACCTGTTGTTACTATTTCCTCAGCATGTTCTTCTCTATTAAATGCATTTGAGATTGTAGAAGGATACTTCGCAGCTGGCAAGTCCCAATATGCACTTGTAATATCTTCAGAGCACAATACTGCTTATTATAACGTAGAAGATACAAAAAGCAATCACTTGTGGGGAGATGGGGCTGTAGTGATGCTGGTAAGTAAGCAACGTATACTACCCTCAGATCTTAAGATATTAGATATTCAGACAGGTGGCGCCGGGAATATAGGCAAAGCCATGGAAGGAGTAGTGCTAAGACCCAATAATGGCGGTATATCAATGCCATATGGAAAGGATGTATTTATCCATGCTTGCAACTATATGGAAAGTGCCACCAGGAATATTATTCAGAAAAATCACCTAACAGTAGAAGATATACAGTACTTTATCCCTCATCAGGCTAATCTCAGAATTACCCGTCATGTTGCCAAAGAATTGGGATTGGATGAGTCCAGAGTGATTTCCAATATTCAATACCTGGGTAATACAGGGAGTGCAGGGTGCGGTATTGCTTTATCAGAACATCTCACTGAGTTTTCACGAGGAGATATCATTATTATGACGGTATTCGGCGGCGGATACTCCTATGGAGCCATGTTGGTCGAAGCCTAATTATTTCCCTTCCTGTTTATTCTCCTGGTTTGATTCAATCATATCATAGAGAACCTGATGTAAACTAGGTCGAATATTCAATTGATAGAGTTTTCGATTGAGTCGGGTAGGGTAGACCCTATTCGACAAGAATACTATCATCAAATTATGCTTAGGATCTGCCCAGGTAAATGTACCTGTGAATCCAGAATGCCCAAAGCTTTCATCGCTAGAAGAAGGTGCTACATATCCATTTTCTTTATCCTTAAGCGGAGGCTTGTCAAATCCCAGTCCCCTTCTATTGTCTTTTTCAGGAAATTGATAGCGTATGAATTCTTCTACAGCCTCTTTGGATATATATTCTTCCCCTCCATATGTCCCCTTATTCATGTACATCTGCATGAGTTTTGCCAGATCATGCGCATTCCCGAATAAACCAGCATTTCCTGAAACACCACTCATCATGACAGCCCCTTCGTCATGAACACGCCCGTGTATCTGTTGCATCCTGAAAAAGGTATCTCTTTCTGTAGGAATTATTTGCTCAATATCAAAATGTTCCCAAGGATTATATACCAACGTATAGGCCCCTAATTTCCGATAAAACTCATGATAGGTATAATCTTCATAATCTCTACCTGTGATAGATTCTATGACAGTGGGAAAAATATAAAATGCCAATCCTGAGTAAACATAACCCGGCTCATCATTTAAGGGAGATTTGCGTATTGATTTAAATATTTTTTTGTCCCTAAAATCTCTATGTTGATAGAGATAGGGAGTTAATTCTATGTTGTAATCATCATTGGGACGCATTCTGAATGTTTTATTCCTGAATTTTCCATTGGATTTGACTGTTTCGGTCCAGTAGGCAATCCATGGTTTGAGCTGAGCTTGATGGGCAAGTATGTCTCTGATTATTAAATCTTTCTTATTTCCCCTTTTCCAATCCTTCCAATAGTTGCTAAACGGTTCGTCGAGGTTAATTTTGCCTTCACCATACAGTTTCATAAGACCGGGTAAAGGCCCCGTAACTTTTGTAATGGATGCAAAGTCATATAAATCCGTCAAATTTACAGATTTTAGTGAGTCGTAGGTGTGATAACCATATGCCTTATGGTAAATAACATTGCCATCTTTTGCTACCAGTAATTGTGCTCCTGGATATGCCCGTTGTAGAATCCCTGCTTCGACAATCGAATCTAAAGCGCCAGATAATGATTTACTACCCCAACCAATTTCTTCAGGAACAGTGAATTTTAGTCGGTTATTTCCTTGTGAAACGATTCCATCTCCTAATTGAAAAGCCTTACCAATACTTACCGGCAATTTACCCTTTGCACCAATTGCACCCATAATTAGTTGAGCTGCAGCTGTTTCAGTATATGCTGATCCTTCATATGCCATGATGAGTCCTGGTGCCTTACTCATCTTGGGAATTCTTTCTAATGTATAAGGGTTGCGAAACACACTAATAATCGTATTAGGGGTTTCTGCATATGATTCGATCAGTTTTTTGACGGGTTCATCTATCCTGCGATAATTTCCCGGGCGTTTACTCATTTGCTGGAGCCCTATAATTTTGAAGTTGTGTGTTTCAATTTTCGATTGTATTTCATCAATTTCCGCTTGTGTAGCATTTCCAGGAAGATAATAGGAGGATATTTTTGTAAACTTATTTAATGTCTTTTGAAATGCGTTGTCCTTTTTCCCAATAGATAATACAGCAATATCTAATGTATCTAATCTTTGAATGGGAATAATATTGTGTTCATTTCGAAGCAACGTGAGAGAAGATTCTGCTAGCTGTTGTGCAAGAAAGTCTGCTTGAGAACTATTCAGATCTTCTATAAGATTTTCAGTTTGTACTTGATCTGGCGTGTAACGTCTTGCCCATGCTTTAAGTGTTAGCATTTTTAGACATTTTCCTTTGATGGTAAGTGTATCTATTTCGCCAGATTGTAAGGCTTGCTCGATTTCACGAATAGCAGCAGATACATCCTGAGAGTAAAGCAGCACATCATTTCCAGCCATCAATGCCTTCACATCGACTATTCCGGGTTCGTAGTACTTAGTTACTCCTTTCATGTTCAAAGCATCTGTAAACACGATCCCTTGAAACCCCATTTTTTTCTGTAGGATATCAGTTACTATAGATTTGGAAAGGGTACTTGGCAGGTTGGGAGTAGGTTCCCATGCGGGTATTTCAAGATGGGCGACCATCACGCTACCCAGTCCTTTGCTGAAATTGTATTTAAAAGGAGCTAATTCTATACGAGTTAATCTGGAAGTATCATGCAAAATTTTAGGCAGATCATAGTGAGAATCCATATCGGTATCCCCATGGCCCGGGAAATGTTTACCATTAGCTAGAATTCCCATTTTTTGCAACCCCTTAGCATAAGCCCATCCTCTCTCTGCGACAAGTTCAGGCTGTTCGCCAAAAGAGCGATAGCTGATCACGGGATTATTGGGGTTGTTATTTACATCTAATACAGGAGCAAAATTCACATGTACTCCCATTCTGCTGAATTGTCGTCCAATTTCCTCTCCCATATTTTCAATTAGGCCCATATCCTGGATAGCTCCCAGTGTCATTTGATAGGGAAAACTCATCGTGCTATCCAAACGCATTCCTAATCCCCATTCGCCATCCATTGCTACAAGTAGAGGCACCTTGGACAACGTTTGATAATGATTATGCAACTTAGCTTGTCTTACAGGACCACCTTGAAAAAATATGACCCCACCAATGCCGTAATCTTCAATTAACTTACTGATCTCATATGTGTGTGATGGACCTCTGTTTGAGAAGGCTGCAACCATGATGAGTTGAGCAATTTGCTCTCTAACACTCAGCTGTTGAACCACTGAATCTGCCCAGGATGCTGCAATAGGATCTTTTAGAAAGGGAGGTGTTGACGATACAGATGCAATTTGTCCATGTGTCGGAAGCGAAATTCCCATGCTCATCAAAAGCCCAACCATCGAATAAATGAAGTGCTGAGAGAAAAAAAATGTAGTTAATCTTGCAAAAACCCGTATAAAATATTTCATTTGATAGTAAAAATAAGCAAATAATAGCAAAAAATCGCATAATTTGTTAAAAGAAGAGCGTCAGCATATCATTTTAGAGGAATTGCGTATTCATAAGAAAGTACTTGTGTCTGAGCTAAGTCATGAGCTTGCGGTCTCAGAGGATACCATACGTCGCGACTTAAAAGATCTCGCTGATGATGGCAAGATACGTAAAGTTCATGGAGGAGCGGTCATAAATGCATTTCCACCCTATAGTTTTCACGAACGTGAAGTATATGCATTGGACCGTAAAATAGCACTTGCCAGGAAAGCGGTGCAGTTTTTTGAAGATGGACAGGTTATTATTATGGATGGTGGAACGACCAATATGGAAATCGCCAGGATAATACCTGGAGACCTTCAGGTTACCATTTTTACAAATAGTTTACCCGTTGGAGTGATACTTGCCGAGCATCCCAAAGTAGAAGTAGTTTTTATTGGTGGAAGATTACTGAAAAATGAAAAAGTAACAGCTGGTATAGAGGCTATTGAATCCCTTCATGGAATAAGGGCTGATTGGGGAGTAATAGGGACCAGAAGTATCCATCACAAGGAAGGAATTACTGAGAATAACTGGGATGAAGCACGTGTAAAACGGGCATTAGTAGCTTCTTCAAGGAAAGTAATGACGTTGATCATAGAGGAAAAATTAGAGACAATACATCCCTACCAGGTTTCAAAAATAGGAGAAGTAAATTTACTGATTACGGACCTGGATAAAGAGCACAATTTTCTCAAACCCTATACAAAACTCGGTATTCAAATTATATAACCTAAGTAATTCCACACTATGTCTACTGCCAATACACAAGATTACTACATTGAGGGTGAATTAAACCCATATGAAAAGATCCCTGTAAAAATATACGAAGATCCCAAATCTGCATCAAAATCTGTGGCTGATGAAATTGCACAGTTAATCCGAAATAAGGCAGCCAATGGAGAAAAGGCTGTATTGGGATTAGCTACCGGTTCTACGCCCAAATTGCTTTATGCTGAATTGGTTAGAATGCATAGAGAGGAGGGATTGAGTTTTGGTAATGTCATTACATTTAATTTGGATGAATACTATCCCATGAAGCCAGATATGCTTCAGAGTTATGTATACTTCATGAAGACACAATTGTTTGATCATGTAGATATTGATGAAGCAAACTATCATATACCCGATGGAACACTTTCCGTCGAAGAGATCCCTGCATTTTGTGAGCAATATGAGAAGAAGATCGAGAAACTTGGAGGATTAGATATACAGATATTGGGAATAGGAAAAACGGGTCATATTGGTTTTAATGAGCCTGGTTCTAGTATCAATTCTCGTACACGCTTAATTACGTTGGACGAACAAACTCGGATTGCGGCAGCCAGTGATTTTTTCTCCTTAAGTAAAGTTCCGAGAAAAGCGATTACGATGGGAGTAAGTACCATCATGAAAGCCAAAAGGATTATTCTTATGGCATGGGGCGAAGGTAAATCCACGGTAATCCAAAAAGCCGTAGAAGGGGATATTACGAATAAAATTCCGGCCACTTTTCTGCAAAACCATTCTCATTCACTGATTGCATTAGATGAAGGGGCATCCACAGGATTAATCAGGAAGAAATCACCCTGGTTACTGGAGGATTTTGTATGGGATGAAAAATCCATCAGAAAAGCCATGGTAAGCTTAGCACTTCAGGTGGAGAAACCCATTCTCAAGTTGACAGATAAAGATTTCAACGATAATGGACTGAGTAGTTTGCTTGTGAGATATGGATCAGCCTATGAATTAAATATTAAAATATTTAATGAACTTCAACATACGATCACTGGTTGGCCCGGAGGGAAACCCAACGCCGATGATACCTATCGTCCTGAAAGAAAATCTCCATTTCCCAAGAGGGTGATCATCTTTAGTCCTCATCCAGACGATGATATTATTTCGATGGGAGGAACTTTTATTCGCTTGGTAGATCAGGGTCACGATGTACATGTCGCTTACCAAACATCAGGTAATATTGCAGTTGCCGATGATGAAGCCTTGCGTTTTGCCGATTTTGTTGGCGATTTTAATCAGCGTTTCAGCATAGATAACCATGATGCCGCAAATATATATGAGCATGCTAAATCTTTCCTGACGAATAAACAAACAGGAGAAAAGGACATTGAATCAATTCGCCAGATAAAAGGTATGATCCGCAAGGGGGAAGCTCGAGCAACATGCCGTTTTGTTGGCATACCTGAGGAGAATGCACATTTTTTGGAGATGCCTTTTTATGAAACAGGTCTGGTTGAGAAAAATCCCCTTGGGGAAGAAGATATTCAGATTATAGTAAACTTGATCAAGGAGATACGGCCTGATCAGATCTACGCAGCAGGAGATCTCGCCGATCCTCACGGTACACATAAAGTTTGTTTGGATGCTATTTTTGAGGCATTAGAAAGGGTGAAACATGAACCATGGACACGCGATTGCTGGGTCTGGTTGTACAGAGGTGCATGGCAGGAATGGGATGTGTCAGAAATTGAAATGGCTGTACCCATGAGCCCCGATGAAGTGATCAGAAAGCGATTGGGAATATTTAAACATCAATCTCAGAAGGATGGTGCTGTATTTCAGGGAACGGATGAGCGCGAATTCTGGCAACGTGCAGAACAAAGAAATCGGCAGACTGCCAAAGTGTATGACAAATTAGGGTTTGCGGAATACGAAGCGATCGAGGCTTTTGTCAGGTACCACTTTTTGTAGGAGAATGCGATTGGTAATATTGTTGTATTGTATAATTGCTGTATGGTGATATTGTGGAATTGTGAAACTGTGGTCCGTCGTCTATCGTCTGTGATCTATCCCTCGTCTGTGACCGAGGACTAATACCTAGACGAGGGCTTTTACACTTGCTTTTCATCGTTAATATCTACATTTTACAGAGTATTCCTAAGTTATTTTAACATACTATGTCCTCAATTCCTTCTTCTGGCAGGCTGTTATCTTTAGATGTATTTCGGGGGATTACTATTGCAGGTATGATTCTGGTCAATGATCCTGGGTCCTGGAATCATGTATACGCTCCATTGCTTCATGCGGATTGGCATGGGATCACCCCCACAGATCTTGTCTTTCCATTCTTTTTGTTTATCGTAGGGGTATCTATTAGTTTTTCTTTTAACAAGCAATTGCAATTTGGTAAATCAAAGACAGGGATAGTGGCTAAAGCCTCTAAGAGGAGTTTAATCATATTTTTGTTAGGATTATTCTTGGCAGGATTTCCCTTTTTCTGGGGAAGGGAAATTGAGGGAGGCAGGGAGATCCTCTATTTTGTATTTCTCGCGATAGCTATATTAGGTATTTTGATTCGAGAAGTGGTGCATCAGGAAAAATCAAAGCATACTTATGGTGCCACTACTAAGAAGATTTGGACTGTTATTCCTATAATAGCTGCTGTAGGTGCAATCATCTGCATTTTCCCATACGCCAATCTTTCAACTCTACGAATACCTGGAGTATTACAAAGAATAGCTTTGGTATTTTTCTTTTGTTCATGGATATATCTATACTTTGGTTGGCGCAACCAAATACTATTGCTGGGATTACTACTACTAGGCTACTGGATGCTTATGTCAGTAGTACCTGTTCCAGGTGTTGGCGCGCCTAACCTTGAGCCTGAGACTAATCTTGGAGCCTGGTTGGATAGAACACTACTAGGAACTCAACATTTATGGAGCCAATCTAAAGTGTGGGACCCTGAGGGTTTGCTAAGTACCATTCCAGCAATAGGAACAGGTATCATTGGTATGTTGACGGGATATATGCTTCAAAGCAAATTGAAATCTGCTGAAATTACCTCGTGGATATTTGTTCTGGGGAGCTTGTCTTTATTTTTAGGTTTAGCCTGGGATCTTGTTTTTCCTATCAATAAGAAGTTGTGGACCAGTTCTTATGTTTTATATACAGGAGGTCTGGGAATGTACCTGTTAGCCATCTGTTATTGGTTAATTGATGTAAAATCCTACAATAAGTGGACACCGTTCTTTGAAGCTTTTGGGAGAAATCCCATAACGGCTTATGTTGCTTCGGCTTTATTAGCCAAGATCCTGTTATATACCCATGTATCTAATGGACAAACAGCCTGGGCCTGGATATATGAACAAGTATTTCGTTCCTGGTTAGGTCCCTATAATGCTTCTTTGTTATTTGCGATTACATTCGTAATAGTCATTTGGGTACCTATCTGGTACTTTTATAAGCAACGTATCATAATTAAAGTATGAAAAATCCGTCAGGATTATTGAATTCACAAGCTGCTTTATTTACGATGTATGATGTGAGAAGGCTTTGCTTGATGCTGGGATCTTTATTCGTATTCAGCTTATCTGTTTCAAATAAAAGCTTTGCTCAAGATATTCCACCTAAGCGAGAATTCCGAGGAGTCTGGGTAGCTACGGTAAAAAATATTGATTGGCCATCCAGGTCGGGGTTATCTTCTGAAGAACAACAACGGGAATTGATTGCCTGGATTGATCGATTCCATAAGATGGGGATGAATGCAATCATATTTCAAGTGAGGCCAGCAGGAGATGTTTTTTATCATTCCTCGATTGAGCCTTGGTCTGAGTGGTTAAATGGAGTACAAGGTAAAGGACCAGAACCTTTTTATGACCCCTTACAGGTTGCCATTGAAGCTTGTCATGAACGTGGAATGGAATTACACGCTTGGGTAAATCCCTTTCGAGCCTATCTGGATGTTGACAAACAAAGAGTTACAAACTTGTTCCATGTTATGCATACTCATCCCGAATGGATCTTAAGATATGGTTCAAACGCATATATTGATCCAGGGATACCTGAAGCCAGGGCTTATGTGGTAGATGTTATGGAAGATATTCTTCTGCGATATGATATTGATGCCCTGCATATCGATGATTATTTTTATCCATATAAGATTGAAGGGGTAGAATTTCCTGATACCTTGAGTTTTAATCGATATGGACGAAATTATAGGAATAAAGGTGATTGGAGGCGTGAAAATAACAATCAATTTATTTTCACATTGAGAAAAGTGATTCAAGAACATAAGCCATGGGTTAAGCTTGGAATCAGCCCATTTGGTGTATGGCGAAATAAGTCTGATGATCCCTTGGGCTCTGATACAAAGGCTGGGGTGACAAGTTACGATGGATTGTATGCAGATGTCAGGACTTGGTTGCAGAAAGGATGGATCGATTATGTAGCTCCTCAAATTTATTTTAGTATTGGGTATCCTCCAGCTGCATATGATGTGCTAATAGATTGGTGGTCTCAAAATAGTTTTGGGCAGCAACTTTTAATTGGAAAAGCAGCATATAAGGTTGACAATAACCATGATAAAAACTGGGAATTTCCCAGACAGATTCCCGACCAGATAAGATTGGATAGAGCTATAAATGAAGTAGATGGGAGTGTATATTTTAGTGCAAGGTCATTTTTAAGCAATCCTTTGGGGATGTCAGATTCTTTGGGGAATAATTTTTACAGGTATCGTTCATTACCACCAATCAGTAACTTGAAATCGAGAGAAGTTTATACGATCCCTCAAAATGTGGAGGCAAGTGTACAATTCAAAGGTGTAGTGCTTACATGGGAACCTACCCAAAGTTCGTATGTAGCTATTTATCGTTATGGAAAAAAAGATCTTCAAGACATTGATGATCCTCGTTATCTCCTGGATATCATAGATGGAAATTTGACCTACTATCTTGATTCCTCAATTGATAGGAAAGGAAAGTATTACTATCTCGTTACTTCATTAGATCGGCTATTCAATGAAAGTCTACCTACGCTTCCATTGAAAGTCAAAGTGAAGAAACGAATGCTAAATAGGTAATTCAATACTTATATTTTCAAAAATCATTAACTGCTATGACCAAAGCAATTGGGCTGCTATGTATGATATACATTTTATCATTCTCAGCTTGTAACGATCCCCAAACGAGTTCAAATGAACCTAAGGCGCGTCCTAATATATTGTGGATTACCTGTGAGGATTTAATGCCCATGCTAGGAAGCTACGGTGATACCTATGCTCATAGTCCTAATCTGGACAGTCTTGCACAAGTAGGAGTACGATATACACGAGCATTTGCTACGGCTCCTGTATGTTCTCCGGCAAGGTCGAGTCTGGCAACAGGAGTATATGCTACCTCGCTTGGATCTCAGCATTTGCGCTCCGAGATACGTAAGCCAGATTTTATTCAAAGTCTATCTCAGATATTAATGAATGAAGGATACTATTGTTCCAACAATAGTAAAGAAGATTATAACTTCGTTGATTCTACGATGTGGGATGAATCTAGCAATACTGCACATTGGAGAAATCGTCAAGATCCTACAAAACCGTTTTTTAGTGTTTTTAACATAGAAACAACGCATCAGTCTCAGATTTTTGGTACAGATGAAGCTTTTCACCAGAAGTATGGTCATCAGATTCCAGATAGCCTCCGTCATGATCCTGATCGAGTATTTGTCCCTCCCTATTACTTTGATATACCTTTAGTGAGAAAAATGCTGGCTCGGTATTATGATCTGGTTTATTTAATGGATCTACAAGTGGGGGAAATACTTTCGGAACTCAATGAGGATGGATTAGCAAATAATACGATTGTCTTTTTTTATTCAGATCATGGTACAGGCTTACCAAGAGGAAAGAGATCTTTGTATGATTCGGGAATACAAGTCCCATTTATTATTCATGCCCCTTCGCCATATGATTCTCTATGGGGGCTTTTTCCAAACAGTGTAGATTCTCAACTTGTGAGTTTTATCGATTTTCCACCTACAGTATTAAATCTGTTAGATATTGAAATCCCTGATTATATGCAGGGGCAACCATTTTTGGGAAAGAAAATTCCTTCTCCCCGAGAATATGTATTTGCTACATCTGATAGGGTAGATGAAGCCTTTGAAGTATCAAGAGCAGTAAGGGGAAAAGACTTTTTATATATTAGAAACTACTTACCTCATCTTCCCTTAATACAGGATAACTACTATACCGATCAATCTCAGATAATGAAAGAACTGAGATCACAGTTTTCTGCCGCTCAGCTTAAGCCTGAACAACAGAGCATGTGGGCTTCCAGCCGTAATCAGGAGGAACTATATTATGTACCCAAGGATTCTTTTCAGGTTTATAACCTCGTAGACAATCCTGCTTACCAATCTGTATTAAATGAAATGCGTGAAGCTCATAATGAATGGATATTGCGTACATATGACACAGGGTTTTTACCAGAATCAAAGATGCATGAATGGGCGGGGGATTCTTCGATTTACGAGATGACAAAAAACACGTCGCTGTTTCCATTACACAGAATCATCACTGTAACTGAGGCTGCCAGGGTAGGTGAGCTTCAGACTGTAGAAAAAATGCTTTTTGAAGATAGTGAAATTGTAAGGTATTGGGCTGCAACAGCTATGGCTAGTCAAGCGGATAATTTCACATCCACTTCTATAGATGCCCTCAGACAAATGTTGACCGATCAACCTGACTATATCAAACTTGCAGCGATATCAAGCTTATGTGAAATGAATGCCTGTGATCCTCAGAATTTTAATATTGTATTAGATATTCTGGAGCAAGGGCATGAAATGGATCAGTTACTGGCAGCAAGGACCTTCGAGTTATATGCAACCAATGTTAAAGGCCATCCCATATATCAAAAAGTATCAAATTTTACGGATGATCTTCAGGAAAAGGTCGCAGATAAATGGTATGGATATGATCTTTACAGTTACTGGGCATTGTCTGAAGCTTTTAAATAAGGTCTAACATCGGTTACTATCATACCTGCTTTTTGTGCGGCTTGAATCCCTGGTAAACCATCTTCAAATACTTGACATTTAGAGGGAGGTACTCCCATCTGTTCTGCGCATTTCAGAAAGGTATCTGGAGCTGGTTTGTAGGCTTCAACATCGTCAGCAGTTACGACAGCGAGAAAGTAGGAAGTAAGTTGTAGTTTCTCTAGCAGTCTATCAGCAACTTTTCTTATTCCTCCTGTTCCACAAGCCATGGGTAATATATCCTGAGATTGATACACCAATTTGACGACGGGTTCGATGGGTTTTACTTCATCTAGATAGGCGAGGAAGACTTCTTCCTTTCTATGTGTAACGGATTGGATATCCATATCGAGGTTGTGCTTCTCATTCATTTGAGCCAGTATGGTAAAAGTAGGAACTCCAGCCAGTTCATAGAATAGCTTTTCAGGGAATTCAAACCCCTCTTCTCGTGCTACTTGTTGCCAGGCAAAAAAATGTGCGGGCATAGTATCAGCTAATGTTCCATCCAGATCAAAAATGAGTCCCTTTGCTGAGGGGTCTATGTTTAAGGGGTATACTTCTTGCATATAGATCGTCAGATATATTGCAAATCAATTGAATTTTTGGCAAAAATACCTTAATAATCTGGTTTAATTCTTAAAAGTTGATACTTTTGTCTCCAAGTCTGTTAATTAGGCTCTGAAACGGAATGAGTGAGAATATTGTTATCATTTCGAGTAATAATGGAAAATATAATCTTTCAATAATTACAAAATGAAAATTGCAGTAGTTGGTGCAACTGGGTTAGTAGGGCAGCAAATGTTGGCTGTCCTGGAAGAAACGGGGTTTCCGGTAAGTACACTTGTCCCCGTAGCTTCGGAAAGATCTTTAGGTACTCAAGTATCATTTCACGGCCAAATGATTCCTGTAGTGAGTATTGAGGAGGGAATAAAATCCAAAGCAGATATCGCATTATTTTCTGCTGGGTCTTCTGTTAGTAAAGCATATGCTCCCAAATTTGCTGAAATGGGAACCATTGTCATTGATAATTCTTCAGCATGGAGAATGGAACAAGAAGTCCCCTTGGTTGTTCCTGAGATTAATATGCATACAGTAGGGAATGCGAAAATTATTGCAAATCCAAACTGTTCGACGATACAGATGGTTATGGCATTAGCTCCACTACATAAAATTTTCAACATCAAACGATTGGTAGTAAGTACCTATCAGAGTGTTACAGGTACTGGGAAAGATGCCGTAGATCAATTGATGGGAGAAAGAACGGGTATTATTACCAAGCAAGTATATCCTCATGCCATTGATATGAATTGTCTTCCTCACTGTGATATTTTCCTGGAGAATGACTATACGAAAGAGGAGATGAAATTAGTACATGAGACGAGAAAAATTATGGAAGTCCCTGGAATGAAAATTACAGCGACTGCTGTTAGAGTACCCGTCAAAGGAGGTCATTCCGAATCTGTAAATGTTGAATTTGAGCAGCCCTTTGAAGTAGATGAAGTTAGGTCTGTTTTGGCTCAAACTCCTGGAGTGATTATCATGGATAACCCTGCGGAGAACGTATATCCTATGCCCAGTTTTGCGGAAGGTAAAAATGAAGTTTTTGTCGGAAGAATTCGCCGTGATGAATCTATTGAAAATGGATTAAATATGTGGATAGTTTCTGATAATTTAAGGAAAGGGGCAGCAACCAATGCAGTCCAAATCGCACAGCAACTCATTAAGGCAAAAGCAACTATATAAATCATCTTTGGGTATCTCGTTACGCCTTATTCCTTTATTTAGCTTTCTTATATGGATTCTTATACGCGTAGTCAATTGGCACTCAGAAATGGTCAGGAGAGAGAGGAAATTTGGGTAGCCTATAAGGGGTTGATCTATGACGTTACGGAAAGCAGGCACTGGCGCAATGGGATACACTATCGTCATTGGGCAGGTCAAGACCTCACCGAGGAACTAAGAGATGCTCCCCATACGGAATCGGTTTTTAAAAGAATGGAAGTAGTAGGCCAATTGATAGTCAATCCATAGATCTGGGATTGAATATTATGAAACCAGCATGAAACAAAATTTGAAAATTGTTTTGACTGCTTGTATAGTAATTAGCTCTTAATCCGATGGGACCAAATGGAGTATGAAATACAAGGCCTGTAGTGGCAGCTATGTGTGGGTCCCACCAATTATATGTGATCTCAGGTGTTTGAGGCTGTCCTGAAACCCGGGTGATTCTCCCTATTGTATTTACAAGATAACCTTCTAATCTGTAATCTAAACTGTTACCAAAATGGTAAATGGTTTTGAAGCCTGCTGCAGCATATGATGCTGCTCTAAAATTGTGTAAAAATAATGTTTGAGTTTCTGGAAAGGGATTAATTTCTGGAGCATACAGAAGCGTACTTTGAAAATTTGAGAATTCAGGTAAATTGGACGCAACTCCTTCGATTTGATAGCCCAATGTCCACAATCTACTCAGTGGGATATAGCGTTCTGTCTCACTGCTTATTTTCCACCATGTGTGAATAGATTCTTGCTTAGATTCAATTAAAGAGGTTGTTCCAGGTGAGTAATTTTCTTTTCCCGAGTGAAAATTTACAGAAAATTGATATCTGGACCCTTGGTTAGAATATTGTTTTTTATTGAGATTGTTCCTTGAGACTTCAAAGGTCCCTTTGAATCCTGAATATGTTAATTTGTCTAGATCATCATTGGGATTGATAATATCCAGGTTACTAAATCGATCGGTATTTCTTACATAAGCTGCTTCCAGACGCAACTTTCTTAGATTTCCTAAGGCTACACCAAAGTTAAGACCTAGCTTTCGATCAGTTCTCTCTAGTATCACTGGACTATCGCCAGAGACAAGAAAATCTTCTGTATCAAGGTAATCCCAGTAATTGTATACAAACACAGGTTCCAGATATATTTGTGGAGAATTAGCAAATATAGTTTTAGACCTCAATGAAAAGCTTTGATAAAATCCACCTGCATATCCGTTTAAGGTAAATTTTGTGAGTTGATTGCCAAGGTGTATTAATTCTGCAGATCCGTACAGAAACCCAATTCCTCTCGATGCTGCTAATACACCTACATTAAAGTCCAGTACTTTTTCCGGTTTGAGTTTTACCTGAAAAGTGAATGTGCTATCACCATCCTGGTAAAGGATCTGCGGAATCATTTGCTCGAAGTAGGCTTCACTGGTCAATTTATAATAATGAGTCTTTATTTCTTCCATGGATTGAATGCCCTGTTTTCTAGTCAGAAATTTCCGAATGTAAGACTCCTGAAACAGGTTCGGGCCTAGGACCTTTACCTGGCCAAATCTGAGTGGGAGGGTGTCAGCCCAATAGTTGTTTCTTTTTTCGATAAGGTAAGAAGTATCTACACGACGGTTAATTTTGGATTTTATTTCATTCAGGTGCGCATAAGCTTCTGCATACCCACTGTCTATTATGGCCTGTACTTTTGTGAAATCCAACGCATTAAATCGGCTAATACGCGGTTGTAAATACACATCATTCGGGCCTAAGGATGTATCTGATTTGCTTACTATACTAAAAAAAAGAGCCTGAGAAAGAAGTTCATCATCGTTTTCATAGGGGTATTCATTAAAATTTTTATCAGAAACATTTACACCTATGATTACATCCGGCTGAAAATCATTTTGTACAATGTCAGTGGGGAAATTATTATAAATACCTCCATCGAAGACATATCTATTGTCAATTTTTATTGGGCGATAAAAAAGGGGAACTGACATGGTAGCCCGAATAGCGCGATCCAGATATCCTGAATCTAGTTCAAGCAACTCTTGCGTAAAAATCTCAGAAGCAGTAGTACGAAAGGGAATAAAAAGACTATCAAAATTATTGTTTGCCATCCTGGAAGACTGTATGAGTTTTTCTGCCAGGGTGAGGTTTAAACTAAGATCTTTCGCCAGATAAGTTGATAATTGTGCTTGTAGGCCAGATTTTACCTTTAGTTCCAGGCTAAGGATAGAAGGCGTAGGAGCTGATTTTGGAAAGAAATACTGATAAGGAGGTGGAATACGTCCGTTGATCCAATCCTGAAATTCCTTAGATAGGGCAATTTCTTCTATTTGTTTTGGAGAATATCCCGCAGCATAAAATCCCCCAATTACGCCTCCCATAGAGGTCCCTGCAATATAATCAATAGGAATCCCATGTTCTTCTAACACTTTTAATATTCCAATATGAGCTAATCCCTTTGCTCCCCCGCCACTTAGCACGACGGCTACTTTTTTATTTTGACCCATCAATGAAGGGAGGAATGATATCAATAGTACAATTGTACAGCATGCCCCAGTAATTTTGTACATATTACGCTATCCTAAATATAATTGATGTTTCATAATGAATAGAAAGACCATTCTTTTAAACGAAAAGAATTTTTTGAGGTTGGATAGCAAATGACAATTCTGAGTAATTGTGTAGTAGTAATATTACAGGGTAATAGGCCAATAGGTTAAACCAGAGCTTCTAAAAAAAAAATGCGAATGGGCGGAAATTTAATCATCACCAAAACTAATGCCTATTCCTCTGGCAGTTCTCAATAAAAAAGAATCGGGATTGATATGATTGTAGTCTTTGGTGGCCTCAAGTAAAGAAACATCAATGATGGTATTATTTTTATAAGCAGCCATTCTTCCAAATTTCTTTTCCAAGACCATTTCAAAGGCTTTTACACCAAATTCGGTTGCTAATATTCTATCAAACGCTATGGGAGTTCCTCCTCTTTGTAAATGCCCAAGTACAGTTACGCGTATACTTTCTTCACATCCTGCAGCCTTAATTTCCTCTGCTAATTGGTAACATACCCCTCCCAAACGCTTATTTTGATACCCAATCTCTGCTGATTCTCTCGCAAATACGGTACCTTCTTTCGGTCTGGCACCTTCTGCTACAACGATATTGGCAAATCCTCTGTGATTGTTAAATCGTTTGTTGATTCGATTGACTACAGCGTGTATATCGTAGGGAATTTCAGGGATGAGACACACTTCTGCACCGCCTGCAACTGCTGCATGTAGTGCTATCCAGCCTGCATCTCTTCCCATTACCTCAAGGATCATCACTCGATTGTGACTTTCTGCAGTTGTTACCAGTTTATCTACAGCTTCCGTAGCTATTTGTGCAGCTGTCCGAAAACCAAATGTATAATCTGTGGCAGATAAATCATTATCAATCGTTTTTGGCACGCCAACGATATTGAGACCTTTTTCGTACAGTGCTTGAGATATTCTTTGGGATCCATCTCCACCAATACTAATAACAGCTTCTACGCCTAATTCGTGGCATCTACGTATGAGTTCATCAGATACATCCTCTGTTGTCCAAGATCCATCAGCTTGCTGTACCGGCCAGTTAAATGGGCCTCCCTTATTTGTAGTACCTATGATAGTTCCCCCTTTCACGTGAATCCCTGCTACAGCATGTGAATCCAAATGGATGATGTCTTGTGGATCAGATAGTAATCCGTTAAATGCTTCCCGGCTACCCAATATCTCCCAATTTTCTTCTTGCATAGAACGTTTAACAATTGCGCGAATGACTGCGTTGAGACCTGGACAATCACCCCCACCTGTAACAACGAGAATGCGTTTTTTCATTTGAGAATTTTGTTTTTTTGTATTGTATAACCGTAAATACTATTCCTAGTATGTTCTCAACTGACATCTTATCTAGCGTTTGTTGAAACGGTACGTTTTATTTTATTTGGCCCAAATATAGTTGCTTAAGAAAGCAAGACCAACATTATTTTTTATCTTTGTCAACTATATGTCGATCTGGTAATATGAATATTCATAGTGGGTAAATCATCTCGGAAAACTAAAGATACCTCTCAAACGCCCTTAATGCGGCAGTATTACACTATTAAATCTAAGTATCCAGGAGCTGTGCTATTATTTCGGGTAGGAGATTTTTATGAAACTTTTGGTGAGGACGCTGTAAAAGTAGCCAAAATCCTAGGTATTATTTTAACAAAACGTGCCAATGGATCTGCTTCTCACGTAGAATTAGCAGGGTTTCCCCATCACGCTTTAGATACCTATTTACCTAAATTGATTCGAGCGGGGATGCGTGTAGCAGTATGCGATCAATTAGAGGACCCAAAACAGGCAAAGGGAATTGTAAAACGTGGGGTAACAGAACTGGTCACACCTGGAGTTACACTCAATGATAAAGTGTTGGAAGGGGGAAAACACAACTATCTGGCAAGTATTTATTTTCATAGTTCAAAAGAAATAGGAATATCTTTTCTGGAAGTTTCCACAGGAGAGTTTTTTTGCTGTTCAGGAGATGCAAAATA
This sequence comes from uncultured Bacteroidia bacterium, assembly GCA_964652565.1. Classification (GTDB taxonomy): domain Bacteria; phylum Bacteroidota; class Bacteroidia; order J057; family J057; genus JBCCTX01. Next base: position 25,275 of record CAZZEC010000005.1, on the reverse strand, counting down.
CACAGACAAACTGCTACACACACTTCAGCCTTCTGAGGTCTTAGTATCCAAAAAAGATATCAGGCAGTTTCAAAGATTGTTTGGGGATAAATTATATATTACCAGGGTAGAAGATTGGGTGTATCAGTTAGCATATGCTAAAGAAAAGTTACTACAATTACTAGGAACTACTTCACTTAAAGGTTTTGGAGTAGAATCTGAGACCTGTGGTACCATTGCTTCTGGTGCCATTATTTACTATCTGGAAGAAAATCAGCAACATCAACTGGGACATATAAGTCGGATATATTTATTTGACGATTCTGAATTTGTATGGTTGGATCAGTTCACAGTTAAGAATCTAGAACTTATTCAACCTCTACATCCCGATGGAAAAGCCCTGGTAGATGTAATGGACTACACATACACGCCTATGGGAGCTAGAATGATGAGAAAATCTCTCTTGCTTCCGCTCAAAGATCCCATTCAAATCAATCAACGTTTAGAGATTGTAGAAGCATTTGTCAGTCAGCCAGTTTTATCATCAAAGTTAGAAGGCCTTATCAAACAAGTTGCAGATTTAGAGCGATTAGCTGCTAAGATTGCAACGGGAAAACTTGTGCCTAAAGAAGCTATAAGTTTGCGGCAATCTTTGGAATTGATTCCAGATATCAAACTACTATTGGAAAGGTTCAATTTATCTCCTCTCACAAAAAAGGCTCATACAATAGAAGACGTTAGTCCTTTAAGGGATGTTTTACGACGTTATCTTAGAGATGAGGTCGGGAATTTGGGGGAAGGAACAGTAATAGCGGATGGAATTTCTGATGAGTTAGATGAGTTACGGGATATGAAGCGCAATAGTAATGATCTATTGCTACAGATGCAACAAAGGGAAATTCAGCAAACGGGTATTACTTCATTGAAAATAGGCTACAACAAAGTATTTGGTTATTATTTAGAAGTGACACATGCCCATAAGACAAAGGTGCCTAATGTATGGATCAGGAAACAAACACTTACAAATGCAGAGCGGTATATTACTGAAGAGCTGAAAATTTACGAAGAAAAGATACTCACAGCCAATGAGCGCATAAGTAGTATAGAGGCTGCCTGCTATCAGCAATTCATATTACAACTCCAACAGTTTATCCACACAGTACAAGCAAATGCTCAGGTGCTGGCAGAGGTTGATGTCTTGTTGAGTTTCCATATCCTGGCCAAGAAAAATCAATACGTCAAACCTGTTTTAACAGAAGAAGAAGAGATAGATATTAAAGAGGGTCGGCACCCGGTAATAGAAACTACCTTACCTATAGACAACCCTTATATCCCCAATGATGTCTCCCTGAATAGCAAAGACCAACAAATACTGATCATTACTGGACCAAATATGGCAGGTAAATCTGCTTTACTCCGTCAGACGGCACTTGTTGTATTGATGGCACAAATTGGAAGTTTTGTCCCTGCTAAAAATGCCAAAATAGGATTAGTGGATAAAATTTTTACTAGGGTAGGTGCATCAGATAATATTTCAAGTGGTGAATCGACGTTTATGGTTGAAATGAATGAGACTGCTCAGATCGCCAATAATGCTACCTGTAAGAGTCTTATTATTTTGGATGAAATAGGGAGAGGTACCAGTACCTATGATGGGATTTCTATTGCCTGGGCACTCGTGGAATATCTGCATGAAAATCCTTCATGTAAGGCAAGGACCATGTTTGCCACGCACTATCACGAATTAAATGAATTAACACATAGGTTAGAAAGAGTAAAAAATTTCAATGTATCTGTAAAAGAGGTGGAGGGGAACATATTGTTTATGCGAAAGTTGAAGAAAGGGGGTAGTGAGCATAGCTTTGGGATTCACGTGGCAGAAATGGCAGGAATGCCCGAGACACTTACTGATCGTGCCAGACAACTGCTCAGTCATTTTGAACAACATCGGGTGAACGATAAAGATGCTGCTCAACAAGTAAAATTTTCAAGCCAACAGTCTATACAGCTAAATATGTTTGAATTAAAAGATGCTGATACCCTCAAGATACGACAAATTTTGAGTGGTGTGGATATTGATCGTATGACACCCGTAGAGGCTTTGCTTAAATTACAGGAAATAAAGAAGGCATTAACTGAATGATAAAAAAATGTCATTAGCCGATAGAATGGATGGCAAACTATCAACTAATGACAATTAGCAATATGCTATCAATGTAAGGCGTTACATTGCAGGCCAGATAATAATATCTGATTCAAAAGAGCAACGTGATGGTTGTAAGTTAACGCTCATAAGTAATACAGTTAATTTGTTATGTTTGACATACAAAAAAGTTCTTGCGACTTTTCCTACATAAGAGCAAATAGGATGCAAAACTTTTCCCGTCGAAAATAAATTTTTAACTATTGGATTACCTTAAATGACCGTTAATGTATAAAATTCTGATTATCAGATGTTTGTAGAATAGTGTCAAATATGTGATAGTTGGCACAATGAAAATAGATTAATTTTGTATTATAAAAAATATATTTAACATTAGCATTGTAGAGTTTAAGTATAAACATCATTAATATATTAATTGTCAAATAATGGGAAAGCCAATAGAGATTACAGATGCGAATTTTGAAGAAACTGTGCTTAACTCAGAAAAACCAGTACTGGTAGATTTCTGGGCTGAGTGGTGTGGGCCATGTCGGGCAATTGCTCCAATCATAGAAGAACTTGCTGAAGAGCTTGATGGTCAGGCTGTTGTAGGTAAGTTGGATGTAGATAATAACTTTGAGACATCATCGAAATACGGTGTCAGAAGTATACCTACTATGTTGGTCTTTAAGAATGGAGAAGTTGTAGACAAGCACATTGGGCTTACGACGAAGGCGGTATTGTCTAGTAAGTTGCATACACATGCTTGAGTGTAAAGTTTTTTCTAAAAAATTACAGGGAAGAGATCTTTGATTTCTTCCCTGTATACTTTTGTGGACAAAATGTTGTCTAAAGTGGGGCATATTCAACTTCTCTTTCAGATATGAGAATATCTAAAACAGAAGAAAGACGATCTTTTAATTCTTTACGGTGTACGATAAAATCGAGAAACCCGTGTTCTAATACGAATTCTGCTTGTTGAAATCCCTCGGGGAGATCTTTACCAATAGTTTCTTTGATCACTCTTGGTCCAGCAAAACCAATTAAGGCTCCTGGCTCCGAGATATTAAGATCGCCCAGCATGGCAAAACTGGCTGTTACTCCCCCTGTCGTTGGATCTGTAAGCAAAGATATATAAGGGATCTTTTGGTTATCCAAGAGAGAGAGTTGTGCGCTGATTTTTGCCATTTGCATGAGACTAAAGGCTCCTTCCATCATTCTGGCACCACCGCTTTTGGAAATGATTAGTAGCGGCATCTTATGTTTTAGGCAATGTTGAATAGCCCGAGAGATTTTTTCTCCTACGACACTTCCCATACTTCCCCCAATAAATTTGAAATCCATACATGCCGCCATGAGTTCCCGACCATTTACGAGTCCATAAGCTGTTCTTACGGCGTCATTTAACCCACTTTTTCTGGATGAAGCATCGATCCTATCCATATACTTTTTGGTGTCTTCGAAATGGAGAGGATCTGCAGAGGTAAGTTTGGAATTGAGTTCGTGATATTTTTCATCATCAAATAAAATCGCAAAATATTCTTCACTTCCTATGCGCAGATGATGGTCGCAATACATGCAAACGAATCGATCTTTGCGAAGAATTTTAGATTGCAATGCCTTTTTACAATTGGGGCATTTTGTCCAAAGCCCACCTGGAGTATTATTTTTATCTTCAGTACGAGTCTGAATATTCTTTTTGCCTCTTTTAAACCAGCTCATAGCTTAGTAATATAATGAAATCATAAAGTTACAAAAACTGATCGATATATGTTTTGTAATGTGAATGTAAATATAAATATGGTTATATTTAATGAAAGCGCATAGTTATGAGATGGAATGTACTGAAATACACGGTTACATTTGTATTACCAATACTGATGTTTGTTTCTATTCAATGGAAAGGAATCTGGAGTTGGGGCCCTGCGTTATATGCTTTTTGTTTTATTCCATTTATGGAATTATTTACCAAGCCAGATAATCGTAATCTAACTGCTGTGGAAGCGTCTATGATAAAAAAGGACGCCGTGTATGATATCCTTCTGTATGCGGTAGTACTTATTCAATATGTCTTGCTTATATATTTTTTAGAGATATGGAGTACCCCACAAATACTTTCCCTGAATGAGAAAATAGGATTAATATTTTCTATGGGAATTATGTGTGGAACTTATGGGATCAATATTGGACATGAACTTGGGCACAGGAAGTCAGCATATGAGCGTGTTTTAGCCAAAATGGCCTTGCTCAGTTCGCTATATATGCATTTTTTTATCGAACATAACAGAGGGCACCATAAGCGAGTAGCAACAGTAGAAGATCCCGCAACATCAAGAAAGGGAGAAACTGTATATACATTTTGGTTGAGATCTATTCTGATGGGTTATGTATCAGCCTGGAAGTTGGAAAGACAGAGACTTACCCATCGCAGGCTTTCTGTTCTTTCATGGAAGAATGAAATGATCAGGATACATGTATACGAAATTGGAGCATTGGTATGTATAGGGTGGATTTGGGGAGTTTCCAGTCTCATCGCGTTCATGGGTGCTGCTTGTATTGGCATCTTACTTCTGGAAACAGTGAATTATATTGAGCATTACGGGTTGCAGCGAGAGAAGCTTGACAATGGAGGCTATGAGAGGGTCCAGATCGATCACTCTTGGAATTCCAATCACGTAATGGGAAGATTAACATTATTTGAATTATCCAGGCATTCTGACCATCATTACATGGCTAGCAAAAAATACCAATGTCTTAAGCATCATGACAGGAGTCCACAGATGCCTACAGGATACCCTGGGATGATGTTATTATCCTTAGTCCCTCCAGTATGGTTTTGGGTTATGCATAGAGAGATGGAGAAAATAGAAAAAAACCGGCTTGCCTACTGAACCGGTTTTTTTGAGGAAAATAAGGTTGGTAAATTAAGTAGGCACCAGATAGTTAGATATAAAAATTAATTAGTGCCAATATTAGACATGTGATAAAGCCTACCCAAGCATTAAAGAGTAACTATACTAATTTAATGGCATTAGATATTTCACACCTGCAATATAATATGTTTTATAAATAAAAATACAATTTCAAGATGAATTTTATGAATTTTTTATACATTAAAAAGGTAATATGATTATCAGCATATGATTATAAATCACTAATAAATAAGCAAATTAGTTTTTTTATGTGCCAATCAATTAATTATAAAGGTAAGTGATTAGACAATAAGTGCGGAATTAATTCCGCACTTATTGAGAATGGAATAAACTATAAAATAATATAGTCCATCCACTTAAGTATAAAAGACCTTGCATATAGTAAGGTCCAAATTGTACTTTGTACTACTGAGATAAAATCATTGAGTTACTATCCTGCACTTGTTTGTCTATCTTGGGCTACGCGTATTACTTCATTCCAAACTCTAAATACATTTTTATAACAAATTTTTTGTATATCATCTTCTGAGTATCCACGTTTGAGGAGTTCAAGAACGAGATTTGGATATTCGGACACATCTTTCAGCCCAATAGGTAAGGTATTTCCAACTCCATCGAAATCCGAGCCTAATCCCACATGATCGATACCTGCCAATCGTACTACATGATCTATATGATCTGCCACTCTTTCTACTGTAGAAAAAGGAGATTGTTCTTGAACATAGGATTCGATGTATACTTTGGCTGCAGCGTCGCTTCTTGAAAGTTGATTTTCTTTTAGCCATTCTCCAATATGTGTACGGATCGCCGTAAATTTGTCTTGCGATACGGAATCCAGGAAAGACGATCCAAAATTGATTTGAATTACTCCTCCATTTTGCCCGAGTTGTTGAATCATTTCGTCAGACATATTTCTTTCAAATCCAGGTGTAAAATGCCTATAAGAAGAGTGAGAGGCTATTACAGGAGCTTGAGTAAGCTGCATGACGTCATAAAATGTACTATCAGATACATGTGAAATATCGACCATTATGCCCAATCAATTCATTTCTTTTACTACTTGCTCTCCAAAGGGGCTTAATCCATTCCAGGTATAGGTTGTATCATAGGAGGAATCGCATATCAAATTATCTTTACTATGAGTCAGGGTAATGTAACGGATTCCTCGATCAAAGAAATACTGGACATTTTCCAGGGTATCTTCTATTGGAGCACCGTTTTCCATCCCCATGGGGAGAGAAATCTTTCCTTCTTGAAAATTCTTTTCAATGTCTTGGGGAGTGCGAGCAAGCGCAAATTTATCGGGATATTTTTGAGCGATATTTTCAACCATAAAGATGAGAGAGTCTGCCAATTTTTTGGCTCTTCCTGGAGTTTCCTGAAAGGAAGCAGGAATATAAATAGACATAAAAGGAGCATCTAATCCTCCCTCTTTTACTCTAACAAAATCGAAGTTACCGTCTTCAGTTTGAGCGGAAACATCGATATATTCTTTCTCTAGCTGAAATCCGGCTACACGGAGGCGATAAGGAAGATCCACATGGCCATCGGTAATAATTGTGCTGTGTGCGATTTCTTGAGCCTTTGCTTCAAGCGTATCAGGTGAATGTTGCGCCTGCTGGCAAGCCAAAGCTACCAGCAGAAGCATCAAACAGTAAACGGATAGAAATACGGAGCGATTGTTAGTCATAAATAAGTCATTTAAGTAAAAATTCCAAATTACTTATTTATACAATATATCGCAAAAATGGGTCTTAGTGACACGCAACCAGAATGTTATAAATTATAACACCGTATAAATTCCAGAAATAATAAATGTTAAATAACCCCAATAGTGACAGCAACTAGTAAAATAACTTTTAATTTTGAATAGATCCATTTGGACTATATTTGAGCATTACATCTATTCCTTTGATGAAAGCTTCAAAATCTTTTTTATTCATTTCTTTTTGCATTAAATAAGTCAGTACTTTGAGATAATCGCTATAATCCCTATATAATCTTTTTCCTTTGTCAGTAACATCCAGGAATACTACTCTTCGATCATCCTTGGAATTTTTGCGATAAACCAGCTTTTGGCGCTCTATTTTGTCAATTACACTGGTTAAAGAACTTAATTTGATGTTAAAGTTTTCTCCGATCTCTTTCATTTTTCTAGGTCCTTCCATCAGCAACCATTGAATAATTTCCATCTCCATCCCAGTAATTTTATACTTCGTTTTGATGTAGTGGTGATGTTTTCTTCTAATCTCATTCAAGGAACTAATGCAATCAATTAATCGGTCAGTATGATTAACCGCACTTTTAGCATCCATAGTTTTTGAAAATTTCTATTTTACAATTCAATGAAACATATTTATCAACGACAATTTACACATATTTCTATTTTTAACTAATACAAATTTTATTTATTGTCATAGATGCTGTTACATCATATTTTTTTTCATTTGGATTCTAAGTTAGAAGTAAATAGAAAAATTAGAAATAAATGTGCAGAATTATGATTTTTTTGGGGATGGATTACATCAGCAGCAAAAAAGATATAAACAATTTTTTATTTCTCGCATTATTTATATTTAATTATTAAAATATTAATTTTAAAATATAGAATATGCAACCTGTACCTATACGCTAACGTAAAATTCGCGAGTCTAATGTATTTTGATATTTTTTATCGATCATACTTAGGCAGTTGCGCTGTAAATTCGGTAAATTGACAGCATCTACATCAGTTAAATATCAATTTTAAACTATATCATTTTGGGTTAATTCACAATTCTTTAATATTAAGGATCGATTATTCCAGAAAAATTTTACAGATGTTTGAACAATAGAATGCGTTGATCAGTAATGGAAGCTTCCAGAGAGTATATCCATGTAAGAATTGATAAATTTTTGTCTATTTTTTAATAACAACTCATGTAATACGATAAGGCAAAATGTACATTATTTTGATTGTATGCATTCTAATCCAGTATATATTTATTCTAATATATGTATATTTTTGCCCTTGTTGTCTTTGTAACGTATTGATAATCAATTGCAATTAAATATCAACCTCCAATGGTAGCCATTGATTCATGAAAATTTGAACCCTTATCTCTGACTTGTTCAGCCTCAAATCCATCCTTAGGTCTGTTGTTGAATGCTGTTAGTAGATACTCCATTAGTACTTTATCCGTGATGTTACTCCTTAGTAGTGATTTTAGGTTTAATACTCCTTGATCATACAAACATGTTTTGAGCATCCCCTGCGCTGTAATTCGAATGCGATTGCAAGATCCACAAAATGTGCGAGTAAATGCCGCTATTATTCCTATTTTACCCTGATGACCCGGGATCTTATAGGTTGTTGCGGTAGCATTGGGAGGGGTCTCTATTTGATATATGTCAGGAAAATGTTCCTTGAGTGTATTCAGGATCTGTTTATGATTCCACGTAAGCGTAGAATGATGGATTCCCGTACCATTGAAAGGCATTTCTTCGATAAATCTGACATCTATGGGCAATGATTTCGTCAATGTTGCCAGAGGAATGATATCTGAGGTATTTTTCCCCTCCATCACCACTGCATTGAGTTTAGTTTTGATATCATGATCGATCAATCTTTCCATACATGTCAAAACCTTATCTAATTCATCCCTTCTGGTAATCATATGGAATCTCTCTCTATCAAGAGAATCAATGCTCAGATTGACAGAGGAAATTCCCATCTCTTTGAGCTGAGGAATAAAAGGGATTGTTAATATCCCATTCGTCGTTATATGGATCTCATCCAATCCAGGTATTTCACTAAGCTGTTTTAAAAAGGTTACCAATCCTTTTCGGATAAATGGTTCTCCTCCTGTAATTCTTACTTTATTGACTCCATGTGCTGAAAGAATTCGTTGGAGTCTCAAGAGTTCTTCATAGGTCAGAAGTTCTTTTCTGGGTAAATACTTGTTGCCTTCCTCGGGCATACAATAAAAGCATCTGAGATTGCATCGATCTGTAACGGAAATCCTTGCATAAGTGATAGGTCTTCCATGGTTATCATATATAATGGGTTTGTTCATGTCTTCAAATCCTTTTATTTTGCTTAACTACAAAAAGCTATTATTGTGAAAAATAAGAAAGAAATTGGTATAAATGAATTGTATTCTCAGAATCCCCTGCAGGCAGATTGGAAAGTTTGGGGTCGTAGGAGTAATGACCCTACAAGAAGAGGATTTTTAAAACGAGCAGCTATTTCGCTTATGTCTGCCGCTGTTGGGGGGGAAATAGTATTTGCACGTCATATGCCCGCTGGGTTAATACCTGCTGGAATTGGATTGTATAACGATCCCTTCCCGATCAAAGGAAAACATGAGGATTTGGTTATTTTAAATGATAGGCCTTGGAATATTGAAACGCCAGCACATTTATTGGACGATCTCATAACCCCGGCTAGTCACTTGTTTATAAGAAATAATGGTATCCCCCCTGAGAATATCAATCCCGACGACTGGACGTTGGAAGTATCGGGTGAAGCAGTACAGAAAGCTAAAATATATACCTTAAATGAACTAAAATCCAGGTTTGCGAATTATACTTATCATCTAACCTTAGAATGCGGTGGAAATGGGAGGTCTGAATTCGATCCCCCAGCTAAAGGCAATCAATGGACTACAGGTGCTGTGGGTTGTCCTGAATGGACGGGTGTGCGTCTGAAAGATGTATTGGAAGATGTTGGGATTGCCTCTGATGCAGTATATATAGGATACTATGGAAAAGATGTGCATATATCTGGTGATCAAAATCAGGTTGTGATATCCAGAGGTGTACCTGTAAACAAAGCCTTGGAAGATGAGTCATTAATAGCATGGGCTTTGAACGGCGATCCTCTCCCTCTAATGAATGGGTTTCCGCTAAGATTAGTATTTGGTGGATGGCCTGCATCTACATCTGGTAAGTGGTTGCAGAAAATAGTCGTAAGAGATAAAATTCACGATGGACCTAAGATGGGAGGGCAATCCTATCGCGTACCTTGTGAGCCAGTGGCCCCAGGAACAGATGTTCCTGATGAAGAAATGTGTATCATTGAATCTATGCCAGTCAAATCTCTAATTACTTACCCAAAGACAGGAGGTATTCTTAGAGATACCAAAAATTTATCTCTTCGGGGAAAAGCATGGGCAGGAGACTTTTTAGTTACGGATGTAGAAGTTTCAATAGATTTTGGATCCAGTTGGAAGTCCGCTACATTGCGTCCTCCTAACAATAGATTGGCCTGGCAACTTTGGGAGGCTGAAGTGAGTTTTCCTCAAGAGGGGTATTATGAAATTTGGGCCAGGGCAACAGATGAAAATGGGAAAAAACAACCTATGGTCCTTCCTGGATGGAATCCACGGGGCTATTTGAATAATGCTTGTCATCGCATTGCAATAAAAGTACTTTAATACATCTATGGAAAGAAAGAATGAAAGGATAATCATTAGATTACTGACAGCTTGTTTGATTTTTTTAGGACTAACACTGGGAATGGGGATAATGCTGGTATGGATCATGTCTGATCCACAATTAATTACCTACAGCTCTCAGCCCAATACTCAGAATCAAAAGGACATGGTTCAAATGGAGTCATCCTATGCATCACCCGGCCCTGTTGAAGTGGTAGATGGTATTGATATTTCAACGGGATTTATCGCCGAAGGAGATTATCACATAGTAAGAACGACGTGTACAGCTTGCCATTCTTCAAAGCTGGTTCTCCAAAACAGGGCTACCAGGGAAGGGTGGAAAGAAATGATAGTATGGATGCAAGAAACCCAGAAACTATGGGATCTGGGTGAACAGGAAGAAAAAATAATCGAATACCTAGCTACTTATTATGGTCCTGTCAACAAAGGTCGCAGGATTCCTATTAAGGTTGAATCATGGTATGAAATCAATGGGTATTGATCTTGCTAATAACACCCGCTATTTCTTCCATTAACCACATGGGCGTAGAAGTAGCACCACATACACCTACAGATGACACTCCATCAAACCATTCTTCTTTTACTTCTTCAATACCCGAGACAAAGTAACTATTGGGATTGATAGCCTTACATGCTCCATAGAGTGCTTTTCCATTTGAGCTTTTCTTTCCAGATACGAATACAATTACATCGTGCATAGTAGAAAACTTCTCTAATTCAGGCTCTCTATTACTCACTTGACGACAAATTGTATCATTGAACTTCAAATCATCGTATTTATCTCTCATCACCTGATGTACTTCATGAAGGAGCTTGGTGCTTTTTGTCGTCTGACTATACAAAGAAACAGGTTTTTCTATATTAAGCTTCTGTGCTTCTTCTACAGAGGAAACAACGATAGCTTCCTGATTAGTCTGACCTATCAACCCATTTACCTCTGCATGACCAGGTTTGCCAAGTATAACTATCTGGCGATCATCGTCAAATGCTTGCCGAACACGGTTTTGTAGTTTTAGTACTACTGGACAGGATGCATCTATAAGATGCAAATCGTTTTCGAGTGCAATTTTATAGGTTTCTGGTGGTTCTCCATGTGCCCGTATGAGAACAGTTTCTCCGTTTAGCGCTTGAAGATCATCATGAGAGATAATTTTGAGTCCCAATTTTTGCAGTCTTTCGACTTCCTTATCATTATGCACGATATCTCCCAGGCAGTAGAGGGTCCCATGCTCTCTGAGAAAATCTTCAGCCATTTCGATGGCATATACAACCCCAAAACAGAATCCAGAATTTTGATCTACAGTGACTTTCATATAACGGATTGTATTATCAATTTAGTTAACATTAAATGACACGATCTAGTTTGTAGCAATTTGTATACGTTCTTTTGCTAGATTACATACCAGTTTCACCTGTTGTACAATTGAAAGATCTGTTGTATCTATAACTATTGCATCAGCAGCTTGTTTAAGTGGGCTAACCTCTCGCGTGGAGTCTATATGATCTCTATTTTGCAAGTTTTCTCGTATCTCTTCCAGTGATACGGTTACTCCCTTGGAGTCCATTTCTTGTTTTCTACGCTTCGCCCGAGCTTCCAGACCCGCAGTCATAAAAACTTTAAGTTCCGCTCGAGGAAAGACTACAGTCCCAATATCTCTTCCATCCATTACGATACCCTTATCTCTACCCATTCTTTGCTGTTGCTTTACCATCTCTTCTCTTACAGGTTTCAATGTACTTATTTGGCTCACCATGCTGGATATTTCTGGTGTCCTTATGAATAACTCCACGTCTCTTCCATTTAGATACGTATGGGAGAATCTTTCTACTGTATCAAGTTTAAATTCAATGGTCATCTGGCTAAGGGCATCAATAATGACAGACAAATCATTTTGATGGGAGATACCATGTTCAAGGAAGTAAAGTGTTACAGCTCGATACATAGCGCCTGAATCTATATAAGTATAATCCAATTCTCTTGCTACAAGTCTGGCTGTAGTACTTTTGCCACAACTGGCATATCCATCTATGGCGATGATGATTTTTCCCAAGGTATGCACTAATCTTTCCATGCAAATCAACTCTTAAAATAATAAAATCGCAAAAATTTATTTTTTAACTTCGCATGTATGCTTCAAAAGTTATTTATAGGGTGTATCGTACTGCTAAGTCTTTCTTGTAAAAGAAACGCTTCTCGCAAGGCATTAATTGAAAGTGCTCCACTAATTTCTCAGACTTATCAAGATGATCGTGGAAGGGAAATCACGTTAGCTCAGGAACCTCAAAGAGTTGTATCTATTGCACCCAATATCACCGAAATTATTTATGCTATTGGAGCTCAAGATAAGCTCATTGCTCGTTCTCAGGCTTGTGACTTTCCTCAGCAAGTACAAGACAAGCCCTTGATTACAACCTATCCTCAATTAGACCTGGAATCACTGACTAGTTTACAAGCGGACCTGGTATTTTCAACAAGTGAAATATTTACAGATGATGATATCGTCTTATTGGAAGAAGTTGGCATTCCCATATATTTACAGAAGTATAGCACACTGGATGATGTATATGAAGGGATGTTAGACCTGGGAACTATATTGTCTGTGGAATCAAGAGCAACGTTGATTACAGATTCACTTAAGATTATAGAAAAAAGGGTAATTTCCTTAACTGAGGATCTACCCAAGTATAATACCATGATCCTTGTAAGTGCAGATCCTTTGAAAGTAGTGGGGGGAAATGGGTTTTTAAATGAGCTAATTAATAAGGCAGGAGGTAAAAATATTTTCGCTGATAAAGAGCAGGCTTATTCTACTACAACGTTAGAGGAGATCATATATCTACAACCAGAGTTTATTATTTTTCCCACATCAGATATTCAGCAATTGCAAGCTATTCTTTCTCAATATCCTGCACTGACTAAAACACCAGCCTATGAATCTCGTCAGGTGTTTACTATATCACCTGATTGGATGTACAGACCAGGTCCGCGTATGATTAGAGGGCTTTTGGAACTCACTCATATATTACATTCTTCGCTGACGCCAGATAATATTCTTAGTAATGAGTAGGCGTACCTGGATTATGGGGGGGATACTGATAATGGGATGCTGTCTATCTGTTATTGCTAGCCTTAAGACTGGACCCTTCCATATTAGTTACAAGGAGATATTTTACTTTCTAATAGGGAGGCCTGTTGAGCATGAAGAAATCATATATATCTTTCGCCTGCCCAGAGCACTGATTGCCCTAGCTACTGGAGCTGTACTTACTTTGAGTGGATTTTACATGCAAGTATTGATCAGAAATCCTTTAGCAGATCCCTATATTATGGGAGTGACTTCAGGTGCAGGTTTGGGAGTAAATCTACTTATTCTCAACATTGTTAACATACCAATAGTCACCACATTAACTTATCCAGCTTTTGCAGGCCTAGGTGGTTTAGCAAGTCTATTATTAGTGGTACTTATGGGGTCAAAAGGTCTGAAAAGCGATAGTAGTAAGTTATTAATTGCTGGAGTAGCTGTCTCTTCCATAAGTACTGCGCTCATAGGATTACTCATCTATCTGTATGCCGACTCTAGTCAATTACAAAGGATCGTAAATTGGACATTTGGAAATCTATCCCGAGCACAAAAATGGGAGGCTGTGGGAATAGGTGGGTTAATGTGGTTGATATCAATTATTTATGGGTTGATATACGGAACACATTTAGATATTTTATCGATGGGAGATGAACAGGCACAGCACCTGGGAATACGTGTTGTCAGGATGAAATTGACATTATTGGTGGTGGCTACTATAAGTGTAGGAGGAATTGTTGCCTTCACAGGTCCTATAGGGTTTGTTGGGATGATGATTCCGCATTTTTCAAGGAGTATTTTAGGAGGGAAACATAGAGAAAATCTGCTATTTGCTTCATTACTTGGAGCTCTATTTCTCAATACATGTGATGTGTTAACCAGATGGATATCTCCACCTGCTGGTATACCCATTGGCATTATCACAGCGCTGTTAGGGGTACCATTTTTCTTGTATATACTATTTTCGGGGAAAAGATATTTTTAGGTTGTCATTACTTTTTTCAATAAACATTTTCAGTGTAATAGACTTTTTGTTCAATTTATTAGTCAGGTAAGGTTTTTGAATAAAATTGAGGTCTATTTTATAAATATCTCATTATCAATTCCTATCTTTGTTTTGATGTGCAGCTAATTTATCTATAGGTACTTTGCTAAGCCACTATCTCCCCGATAGTGGCTCTTTTTTTTACAAAATATGAATACAGATAAAAAAAGTATTTTTAATCGATTATTTCTGGGTATTGAATTACCTGAATCGGTAAAAGCTGAAATTTTACAGTTTCAACATGCTCATCAATATTTAGATGGTATTCATTGGGTAGCTCCTCAAAATCTTCACATAACGGTTATTTTTTTAGGAAAGGTTTCTGAGGAAATTATTCAAAATTTGCTGGAAATGATTCGAGTAGTAACAAAAGATGCTGAACCATTCGAGCTTGTTAATCAAGGCTATGTTATTGGCCCCAATGCTAAACGAGCGAGGATGATATGGGTAAGATGGCAGCGAAACCCTCAGTACACCTACTTGAGCCAACGTATAGGAACTCTCTATAAACAAATACAGCCTAATCTACAACATAGAAATAATCCGATACCCCATACTACTGTAGCCAGATTCAGGGGATTCCGGCGATTTGAGAATTTAAGGCTCGATTTCCCTTCTTCTATTCATAGATTTGAGATCAAACGAATTGTACTTTGGAACTCTATTGCTACTAGTAAGGGATCATTGTACGAGCCTGTAGAAACCTTCAGTTTGTGACTTAAGGCAGATTAGAAATTGAGTTAATATGGTTTCTGAAATAAGTCAATGACCTACTGGTGTGAGCATTGAATTTGAGATTGGGAAACTCATCCATCAGTTGCTGGACTTCTATCTCTGACAAAGACCGACTTCTCTGTGTTTTTTTGTTATGTACAGCCCACTCCTGCAAGTATTTTCTAATGTAATACATGACGCTTATTGTTTAACGGGTATTCAAAGAGGTATCTCGAAAATAATAATATTTATGTATATGCAATATATAAAAAATGAATTATAAATTCACGCAATCATACAACATATAGTATACATGCTTGGAAATCAAGCGAATGAGTACACTAAATATTAAATATGCGATAATAGACCAGGGAAAAGACGTGCACTATCTCTTTGGATTTGATACAATATTACGGTACTTGCAATTAAATAGTTGCTTAAAATCGTAGAAAATCTAACAGCCTTATTATATTAGATTATCTGTATCATGTTAGGATTGATGTTTTTTGCTGTTGTGTTTTTTATTCAGGGACTCTGATGGTATATACTTTATCTTTTTGAAAAGGTAGGGAGTAGTCTATACTGGTAATCCATGGATTGAGGTATTTAATAAATCTATATGTCGTATTGTACTGCTTGGCCCATTGAGGGATATTTTCTATCGAATTGGATACCTCTATTTCCCTATATGTCCAGGGTTGATATACATCATCTTCCTGAATATGGAATCCATATGTTTGAGGATTTTCTAAGATAGCTTTGTAGGCTAGAATTTTGAATACATATCTGTAGGTTTGCTCATGAAGATAGAGATCGTAATAGGAATCAACTAATTGAGCTGTTAACGCTTGAGATATACCAGATATCCCTCTGTTGTAAGCTGCAGCAACTAAAGTCCAATTATTGAACTTTTCATAAGATTTTGATAAATACTTACATGCAGCTATCGTAGCGAGGAATGGATCTCGTCGCTCATCAATATACGTGTTGATTTCGAGACCGAGTTCTTTTGCAGTACCTTCCATTAATTGCCACATGCCCATAGCTTCTCTATAGGATTCTGCATCATTTTCAAGATTGCTTTCAGCAATAGTGAGATAAATGAAATCTTCCGGTATGCCATAATCTGAAAGAATATTCGTTAGGACGGGTTTCCATCTATGCATGCGTTTAATGACCAATAGTGTTGAAGCATGAAAATAGGATAAAGCATTGATTTCTCTTTCCAGACGCTCTTTAATTTCTGGATCATTGAGTGGTACTTTCTCATTACAGAAAGTCATATTATCAGGACTGGAAAAATTAATGATATATTGTCTATGATCTTTATTGTCTTTTTCCTGGTCTTTAGCACGTTGTTCCTGAGCAGGGAGGCAACTTTGAAATAGCAAGAGGCATATTACAGAGATCTGAGTGAATATAGTACGTATGTGCATATGAATCTAAGTTGAAAAAATAAAATTACATGAAAATTCTTGTATCTCCGGATAAATTTAAAGGATCACTTACAGCCTGGGAAGTGAGCCAGGCGATTATCAAGGGATTAGCGCTGGCTGATAATACATTTATATGCCACTCCTTTCCACTGGCAGATGGAGGAGAAGGATCATTTGAAGTACTAACTCGTCATTTTCAAGGAGAATTCATTTATGTCTGGGTATATGATCCTCTTTTTAGATGGATCAAGGCAGGGTATGGGTGGGATGATCGTACGCAGACTGCTTTTATGGAAATGTCCCAGGCATCGGGGGTCGAAATATTGTCGCGAGAAGAGAGAAATTGTTATTACACTAGTACCTACGGTACTGGCCAAATGATATTTGACGCATATCAACGAGGGGCAAAGAAGATCGTCATAGGTATAGGAGGAAGTGCTACCTGTGATGGCGGCATAGGGATGGCGCAAGCCTTAGGGTATACATTTTTAGATAATCGGGAGGAGGAAATATTCCCAATCGGTAGAAATTTAGCGCTTATTGATCAGATTAAGACACCTCCGAACCTCAGGGCGCTGAAGGAGTCGCTGCAAATAGTAATTCTTTCTGATGTGAGTAATTATTTATATGGTACTGACGGGGCAGCATATGTATACGGACCTCAGAAGGGAGCTAATGAATCGGAAATAGAATCTCTTGATGTGGGGCTCAGACACTTAGCAGTACAGATGGAAGCCCATTTGGGGGTGGATGTACATCAATTAGAAGGTGGGGGAGCTGCTGGAGGACTAGGCGCTGGATTGTTTGGGTTTTTAAATGGGAAAATGGAAAGAGGGGCTTCCTGGATTGCGGACACCATCGATTTAGAAGAGATCATGTCAACTTGTGATTGGGTGATTACTGGTGAAGGAAAAATTGATCAACAAACTTCGCAGGGAAAAGTAGTGAAATATGTATGTGATATAGCCAGAAAATACCAAATTCCTGTAGCAGCTTTATGTGGTACCTCTGAGCTGGATATAGATATGCAAAAGATGATGGGAATAGATTATGTAAGATCTATTGTAAATAGGCCTATGACTTTGGAACAAGCAGTTAACGATGCATATTCATTATTGGAATACGCATCATTTAATCTAGGGAAAATTCTTCAAATTAAGATTAACAACTCGCGTATATAATTGTTGATTATATAAGAATAAAATTCATACATTGGTCCTCTAAAAGGATAATAATGAATATGCAAGTAATAGGTATTTATCTGAAATCTTTTATTGGCTTTTTATCGGTTGTGTTACTTTTGGGGCTTGTAT
Organism: uncultured Bacteroidia bacterium; assembly: GCA_964652565.1. GTDB lineage: Bacteria > Bacteroidota > Bacteroidia > J057 > J057 > JBCCTX01. The sequence continues at coordinate 7,194 of CAZZEC010000005.1, read as the reverse complement.
TGGGTTCCTGTGATAATGGAAATAAAGAAATACAGCAAGCCATAAAGAAAGAGGTTATTGGTATTCACGATGAGATAATGCCAAAAATGAGAGAAATAGTTGAGTTGAAGGAGCAGTTGAAGCAAATACAAAATGATTTTGCAGATCAAAGTGGCAATTCAGAAAGTATGGAAAAGGTTACCAAATTGAGGCAATTGCAGACAGATCTCAATGAATCAGAGAGCGCAATGCGAACATGGATGCAAGAATTCAAAATTGAGCTGCCTGAAGAGACTCCGCATGAAGAAATCGTTGAATACTACCAAACTGAAAAAGAAGAGATATCAGCTGTAAGAGCCCGTATGCTTGCGGGTATAGATGCTGCCAAGACGTTCTTGTCTGACAATAATGAATAGATACATGTATTTTCACGCTACTAAGCATTTGTTAATTGGGACAATAGTGGGAGTAGTATGCTTGATGGCAAGTTGTGAATCATCTACTCAGTTACCAATCCTGGGAGTAAAACAGCTTGTCAATGGCGATACCATTTACCATACAATACCTGATTTTGAATTTATAAACCAAGATAGTATTTCTATTTCACAGGAGTTATTTGAAAATAAAATATACGTTACAGACTTTTTCTTTACTTCCTGTCCTACCATTTGTCCTAAAATGAAGCAACAAATGTTGCGAATTCACGATGCTTATAAGGATCAACCAGAAGTATTATTGTTGTCTCATTCCATCGATCCGACTTATGATACTCCTTCAGTACTACAAAAGTATGCAGAAAGCCTGGGGATTTCTTCTGATAAATGGCATCTGGTTACGGGTGATCAACAGGCAATATATGATATGGCTGATGAATATCTGGTCAGTGTAGCTGAGGATTCATCTGTTCCAGGTGGCTATATACATGGAGGTCACTTTATTCTTATAGATAAAAATCGTAGAATCAGAGGATACTATGATGGTACTAAAAAAGAGGAAGTAGATCAGCTTATGAAAGATATCCAATTGTTGCTAGAAGTTTCAGGCTAAAAATGTTGCGTTCATGAAGGGGGTATTGGGATTTGTATGGCCAGTATTAATTTTACTATTACTAATTGCATTTAGATTTTGGTATCAACAGCAAACAAATCCAATTGGAGAGAGGCTGTATACACTCCACTGTGCAAACTGTCATATGGAGCAAGGACAGGGGCTCGCAAAACTAATACCACCGTTGGCAAATGCAGACTATTTGATCACATATCGAGAACAAATACCTTGTATCATTAGAAATGGAATGCAGGGGGAAATAGTTGTAAATGGTACTACCTACAATCATCCTATGCCTGGGAATGATATTCTCACAGAAACAGAGATATACCACATCATAGACTACATCAATCATTCATGGGAAAATGATATCGAGGAAATCCCTGGAGATTCAATTGACGATTATTTAAAAAAGTGTGTTGACCCGAAACTTTTATATGAATAAGTGCAGATTCATATCTGCACTTATTCATATAAATTTATTCCGTAATTCCTTTCCATTCATCCGTACGGAATGGATTCATAGGTAAATCTGCAGAATTATACAAAGATAGGTCATCTGGATTATCAGCCCAGCCATATCTTACAGCTACAGGCTTTGCGACTCGATCTGAATATACCGCAATTTGATTAGCTCCGATAATTTCAGCTTTAGCCCAATGAAATTGTTGATCTTCTCCGGCTACCGTAAATCCTGGTACATAGCCATATTTATTACGTGTCGTGAGTCCTTTCCCTGTATGAATAAATGTGATGATCACCTTATCATCTTCAATTCGATGTGATTGATACATAGGACCGTCAGATAATATGTCCTTATCATAAGCAATGCGATAAGCCTGTAGAGCGAGTCTTTTCCCCACATCTTGTTTATTTCTGGGATGGATGTCGTCAGCCTCCCCAATGTCAATGGTTGATGCCATACCTGTATTGGGTAGGTTTAATGCCATTGTTTGTGCTTCTCTCAACTCTGCCCAGGTGCTACCTTCAGGTGTATCAACAGGTTGACGAAAGTTAGCTAATTGCACAAAGAGAAATGGAAAGTCTCCGCTTCCCCATTTATCTCTCCAGTTTTCAATCATGAGAGGGAATAAGGTCTGATATTGATGGGCTCTACTGGCGTTGGATTCTCCCTGATACCATATCACGCCATTGAAGGCGTAGGGAATCAATGGAGCCACCATTGCATTATAGAGAAGGGTAACATATTGATTTGGGCTGATGGTGTTATTGACAGTAACTGATTCATGCTTGTACATCCATGCTCCAGCTAAGGAAATTTTTTCACCTCCAATATCTACATATAGTTTTTCTGAATTTCCATAAAGGCCCCCACCTCCGCCAGTATCTGTTATTTTAATTGTAATTGCATTTTTCCCTGTCTGCAATACACCTTCGTCAAGGTCGTAGGTCCTGGGTTCATTATAACTGTCAGTAGCACCTACTTCTACGCCATTTATCCATGTAATATCCTGATCGTCTATAGTACCTAAATGCAAGGTAGCACGCTTGCCCGCTTGAGATTGTGATAATTCAATATGCTTTCTAAACCATAACACTCCATCTACCCCGTTAAGTCCGCGCTCTTCCCATAAGGAAGGAAGGTCTTCCATACGCTTCCAGGATGATATGTCAATATCAAGACCAGCCCATAGCGGAACACCATTCTCCATGGGTACTTCAACAGTTAATTCTTCACCCATTAATTCCTTCAGTTTTCGTATCTGTTCTTCCTCAAAAGAATCGAGATTCATCTTTTTAAGGGTTTCGAGTTCTTCTCTAAAATAGGGTGTTTTTGTAGAGATAGCGTCAGCACTGATCCAGGTTTCTACTTCAGTACCTCCCCATGAGGTATTGATCAATCCGATAGGTACGTCCAGTGTCTCGTGAAGATCTCTGGCAAAAAAGTAACCTACAGCTGTAAAATTTCCCACTGTTTCAGGATTACATATCTCCCAACCCGTTTCTTCAGTTATCTTTTCGGCGGGTAATGTCGCAACGATATGTGGGACCTTAAAGTGTCTGATCAAAGGGTAATCTGCCTGGGTAATTTCGGTATCTGCGTTATTGGAATTGCGTACAATCCACTCCATATTTGATTGGCCTGAACATATCCAAACTTCTCCGGCATATATATCTCGGATGCTAATTGTATTTTGTCCAGTTATGGTCATTTGATAGGGGCCTCCTGTGTCAACAGGATCGAGGAGGATTTCCCATTTTCCATCTTGATTCGCGGTTGTCTGATGTTCTTGGGTTTCTATCACAACAGTAATGGATTCATTTGGATCAGCCCATCCCCAAACGGGAACGTTGGTATGGTGTTGAATGACCATATGATCCTGGAAAAGTTGGGGCAGTGTTACTTCTGCCTGTAACGTGATGATACCCCACAAACTTAGAGAGAAGAGTAATAGTTTTTTCATGAATACAAGATTTAATATTTAAACAAGTCCAAGTAATAGTATGGTAGATAAAAATTAGGCTCTGTTGAACTGTACTCTTTGACCTCTTACATGTTCATCAAATTCCCCATCTTTGTAGGCAATCTGTCCGTTGACAATCGTCGTGTGAATGTTTGATTGAAATCGTACCCCCTCAAATGGAGACCACTCACATTTATAGTGCAAATTTGAAGCTGAGACAGTCCAGGGATCATTGAGATTTACCAACACAAGGTCTGCATGATATCCTTCCTTAATATACCCTCGTTTATCGATTTGAAAGCATATAGCAGGAGCATGGCACATTTTATGTACGATCAATTCCAGGGTAAAATGTCCCTGGTGATATAGTTCCAGCATAGCTACCAGGGGATGTTGTATAAGTGGACCACCGGATGGGGCATGGAGGTAAGATCGACTTTTTTCTTCTTTAGTATGTGGGGCGTGATCAGTTGCTATAATGTCTAACAGATCATCCTTTAGTGCTTGTCTTAATGCCTGTCTATCTGTGACTTTTTTTACAGCAGGGTTCCATTTGATAAAGTTACCTTTTTCTGTATAGTCATCTTCACTGAACCAAAGATGGTGAATACAGACTTCTGCAGTAATTCTTTTTTGAGCTAGTGGGATATCATTTCTAAAAAGGGATAATTCTTTTTCCGTTGAAATATGCAGGATATGCAATCTGGTATTATAAGTCTTTGCCAATGCGACAGCTTGAGAGGAAGAGGCATAACATGCTTCTTCGCTTCTAATTTGAGGATGTAGATATACGGGTATATCTTCCCCAAACTTAGAAGTATAGATACTGAGATTTTCTCGGATTATTTCCTCTTTTTCACAATGCGTTGCTATTAACATAGGTACATTCTGGAAGAGTTTTTCCAGTGTTACAGGATCATCTACCAGCATATTGCCTGTTGAGGATCCCATAAATACTTTGACACCACAGACTTGGGTAGGATCAGTTTTGAGGACTTCATCGAGGTTGTCGTTGGAAGCACCCATAAAGAAGGAATAGTTGGCTGGAGATACCTCTGCCGCTCTACGATATTTAGCTTCCAGTAATTCTTGCGTGAGGGTAGGGGGTTTTGTATTGGGCATTTCCATGTAGGTAGTTACCCCTCCAGCTACGGCAGCTCTAGATTCACTGTGTAAGTCTGCCTTGTGTGTAAGGCCAGGCTCGCGAAAATGAACTTGATCATCAATGACTCCTGGCAAAAGATATAGTCCAGTTGCATCTATCGTATGATCAGCAATTTGTCTTATATTTGATTCAATGGTATGAATTATTCCATTTTTTATCCAAATATCCTGATGGCTTTGCATGCCTTCATTGACAATCGTAGCATGTTTAATCAGAAGTGTACTCATAATGCAAGAAGGAGAATTGATTGGAGTTGAAAATATGAATATACAAAAGTACCATTCTTCTATACCAGCTTTTTGTAATATATTATTTAGATTAATAGATTAAATGTTGAACTAGCTCATTAGAATGTCGACTGAAAATTCACTTACAATAGATACTACCATCCCCCAGCACATTGCACTTGCGGGTAATATTGGTGCAGGAAAGACTACCTTGTCTATTAAACTTGCTCAATATTATGGTTGGGAGACGCAATTAGAAAGTGTAGAGAATAATCCCTATCTGGAAGACTTTTACTACGATATGAAGAAATGGGCCTTTCCACTTCAGATCTACTTTCTCCATAGTCGTTTTAACCAAATTGCCGATATCCGTCAGGGGCAGAGAACCGTCATACAGGATAGAAGTATTTATGAAGATCCGTATATTTTCGCCAAAAATCTTCGCGAATCATTCTATCTGAGTGAGCGGGATTATCAAAACTATCTGAGTTTGTTTCATTCCATGTGTAGACTGGTTCAGGCGCCAGATCTTCTGATATATCTAAGAGCAAATATTCCCAAGCTCGTATCACAAATTCAGAAGCGAGGAAGACCCTACGAAAGCGCCATTAGTATCAAGTATCTCGAAAACCTCAATCGGAATTACGAAGCATGGATCAATACTTATGATATGGGGGAGTTGATGATCATCGAGGTGGACGACCTCGATTATCTGGTTTCAGATGAAGACTTTCAAGTGATCACACATCGAATTGATAAGGAGTTTCTGTCAAAGATTGTCGCGAAGTAGGGGTGAGAGGAGGATTTTAGACGACGGACGACAGACGATGAAAAGGACGACAGACGACGGACTAATCGCGCCTAAAATAGGTTGACAACAATCGAGTAGATTTGTCGCCTCAACCTAGTAAAAAATGAGCAAAAAATCATCCAAGCCCCAAGCAGATACCCCCCGTGAGCGGAGGTACTTTAGCGAATCGTTTCGCAAAGCCCGTGTATCAGAATATGAATCGGGGGAAGTAAGCGTTACTGATATCAGTCGAACCTACCAGGTGAATCGCTCTACAGTATATAAGTGGATCAAGAAATACTCGCTCCACGATCAAAAACAGATCGTCAAAGTCGTGGAGCCAAAAAGTGAGACCAAACGTCGTCAGGCCTTGGAGCAGAAGGTGGAAGAACTCGAGCAGATGATCGGACAGAAAGAAGTAGAACTGATCTACCTTCGCAAGATCCTGGAGCTAGCCCAGGCTCACTATGGGGTGGATTTTGAAAAAAACTTCGTGGCGCCACCCTCGAATTCTTCCATCAAAACCCCCAAAGGTCGATAAGTATGGAATCCCTATATGCAATCGTGGGAATGAGTCGCCAAGCCTATCATCAGGGGCTTCAGCGGGCCCAAGAAGTTACCCATCAGGCCGAAGAGATCTACCAAGAAGTGCAGGCATGGCGGAAAGATCACCCTCGGATGGGAGCTCGCCTACTCTACCAGCAGCTTCGTCAAGCTCCTGATAAGCAAGAACTGCTCGAAGGAATCGGCAGGGATAAATTTGAACAACTCCTCTTTGAGGGAGGCTTTAAATTGCGAAAATCCCAGGCCAAACACCGTACCACTTATAGTGTCCGAGCGAGATATCCCAACTTAATCGCGGGAAGGGAAGTCCAGCAGATCAATCTTATCTGGATGAGTGATATTACCTATTTCAGAATCTGGGATCGCTTTGTCTATCTCACCAATATTATTGATCTCTACAGCCGCAGATGTTTGGGGGTCGTCTGGGGAAAAACCCTCGAGGCCGAATCCACGGTCATTCCCGCCATTCAAATGGCTTTCAACAGCAGAAAAGGGCATACCCTTTCCCAGTGTATCTTCCATTCCGATGCAGGAGGACAGTATGTCGATGCCCATTTTCTTCAACTGATCCAACAGCAACAGATTCGACTCTCTATGGCCAGGTCTTGTTATGAAAATCCTTTCATCGAGAAGTTTCACGATATCCTCAAAAATCAATACTTGATCCCTTGGGGTGTGGACTCCGAACGTCAACTCGATGGGGCGCTAAAACGGTTTATCCACCTCTATAATTTTCATCGACCCCATGGAAGTTTAGACGGATTAACCCCTGCAGCTTTTGAAGAAATTGCCCTGAAAATGCCCGAAAAAAAAAGAAAAATCATGTATATTAAACCTCTTTCTTAACCCGGAGATGTCTACTCCCACTTGTCAACCTATATCAGGCTTAATCAGAAAAGACCACGGACCACAGAACATTACTACTACTGAATATTGGTTTTTTTTAATAATAAATAGTAGAACATATTTAGATATACATAACTTAATTTCCTCCCT
>CAZZEC010000004.1:55482-77210 GCA_964652565.1 uncultured Bacteroidia bacterium | reverse complement strand
AGAATGTTTGATGTAATTCTACACTTATATTAAGAAAATTTTGAGAATATAACATAGGAAAGAAGTAAGTAGAAATTAATAAGTGCGGATTTAAATCTGCACTTATTAATTTCTACTTCTCACTTTCATGCGATTTTACGAGGGCCTCATCCTGGTCGACAAAGCCATCCAGAAGGTGAATGATTCGCTGGCCAAACTGAGCATTTTTTTCGGAGTGAGTTACCTGAATAATGGTTACTCCTTCTTTGTTAAGCTGTTTAAAAAGGTCCATGATCTCTTCCCCTTGTTTAGTGTGCAAGTTACCCGTAGGTTCATCAGCTAATAACACTTTGGGATTTCCTATAATAGCTCGAGCAATACCTACTAACTGTTGCTGTCCTCCAGACAGTTGATGAGGAAATAGATTCTTTTTGGCAACAATATTGAATCGATCTAGTATATCTGCGACCATGCTTTTTCGCTCTGATGATCTGATTTTACGATATATTAGCGGAGTTTCAATATTTTCGTATACTGTCAGTTCATCAATTAAATGATAGGATTGAAAGACAAATCCAATATAATTTTTGTGAATGTCGCTTCGTCTTCTCTCACTCAGGCGATTGACTAATTCTCCATAAAAACGATATTCTCCGCCAGATGGAGACTCTAACAGCCCTAATATATTGAGTAGTGTAGATTTTCCCGCTCCGCTTGGTCCCATAATGGTAACAAACTCGCCCTCCTCGACTTTGGTATGTATATTTTTTAGTACGTAGGTTTTATTAATTCCTGTACGGTAGTATTTTTCAATATTTTTCAGCTCTATCATGAGTTCAAATGTGAATGGGTCTAGTTTTTTGTTTCAATAAATATGCCTATATGTAAGTAATTGATAATCAATATTTTTTGAGTTGATTTGTTCATTGTCTACAAATCATGTGTATTACATTGAAACACTTTTGCTCCAATATGAAACAATGTATATCCAGTTATATGAATGGTAGGAATTCTTTAGGTATAAATTTCTTTTCGAATATAAAGATATAAAATTCCCAACAGGTGAGATGAAAAACAATATTAATATATTTAATTAATAGAAAAAGGCCACCTCGAAAGAGGTAGCCTTGCATTAGTTAAGGTGATTATTTAATTATTTAGAATCTGCAAAAGGATACAATCTTCTCATACCAGCAGGTGTTTCCAATTTGAATTGGACGGGTACCATCATCCAGCGCGATACGGATTCACTCCCAATTTTTGCAGGGACCCAGTCTCCACTAGTTGCCGCAACCGCTTTCTCTGCTTCTTCTTTTAATTGTTCTAAATATCTTTCCTGAGCATCGATATTTGTTTTGGATTTCATTCTGCTAATTTCTCCCCACTCATCAATGACGAACTTTACATATATTGTACCTTCTACACCTTGGTTTTTTGCTTCTTCAGGATATAAAATGTTATTGTAAATCTTGTCATAGAAATCATCGTATCCCATTTTGGGTTTGGGGTCAGTTTCACTTACGTAGTATACTTCGCTAATTTCTACCACTTCTGTTACTTCATCCTCGAAATTTTTTAGGGTTACTAATAGTTTTTCTAATTTTTCCCTTTCTTTATCATTGGGAATACCATTAACTTCCACTCCGACCATCATTCCATTGTCGTATATATAGTTGTAGTTCATCGCTGGATAATTCTCCATAATGGAGTAAGCCTCTATATGTAGATTGTCGAGCCTTTTCTCCACAGTCTTTGAATCATATTTCTTATCACCTCTGGTAACCTTTTTATCCTGTGCCTGAGCTACAGATGCTATTAGACTGAAAGCAACTAATGTTGATATTAAATTATTGATTAATGTTTTAGTTTTCTTATTAAATTTCATTTTATTGTGTTTTGTTTTTAAAGTTTGCGAAAAGAACATGTCTTAAGAATAAGACGTTAGTTTATAGGGTTAGGTCCATAGGCTACATAAATATCATTTGTTACAGATATTGCACCTGCTTCATAGGCATTTTTCTCAGCTAGCATTCTTTCTCTAGGTGTCAATACAGTACCTCTTAATGTTATGACACCGTTATCGACTGTAACTTCGACTTCTTCTTCATTCACAAAAGGCGACCAATAAATTTGCTCTTCTGTGTCTGCTAAAATTTCATTATCAGTCTTTATATTTTCAAATTCTGTTCTAACTTCGTCTTGTACATAGTAAGTATGAAAGCTGTAGTCATATACATATGGCATATAGTTTCCATCATTTACAGATAAGTCGTTATCTATTTTCGTAATTCCTTTTATGTAAGAAGCAATTTGCTTAGCTCTATTTCTCTCGAAAGAATTGTCAACTACTCCTGACAGTAATAAGTTACCGTCTGATACAGTTACTCCGATCTCATAATTTTCGAGATATGGATCTGTTATAAAAGCATTTTCGACATTAGCCTGAATTAATGAGTCTTGAATCTGCGATGGTTCTTCTACTTTGATAAGATTTTTTACATTCCAAACTCCGACAATATTACTCGCATCTTGCTCAGCTACTTCCTTTGCATTTATATTTGACACTACACCTGTAAGAGTGACTGAACCATCTTCTACGAAAATATCCAGATTGTATCTACTTATTCGAGTATCATAGAGAAATATATCACTAATAGCTGATTTAATCTCATCATCTGATCTGAAACTATACTTTGACTTTCTCGTCTCGTCATCTCTTGCCCATCTCTCTACCGTTAACTCATCATGAACTACATCCTTAACACTTGTCATCATGGATAGCTGCTTAGCTAATGTTTTTTCAGCTACACTTCCAACAATTCCAGAAAGGTATACTACACTATTTTCAACGTTGACATCGATGAGTTCATTATCTACTCTAATATCCCAGTCAAGTATACTCTCGATATCCTTCTTAATTTCGCTATCTGGACGAAATTCTCTTTCGTGTACAATGATATTATTGTCCACAGAGTTTATTCCTGATATGTCTTTTACAACTCTTTCAGCAATGAACTTCTCTTGCCAGGACTCAACACTACCGTTCAGCGTCACTGTTGAATTGCCTATTTTGGGTGTCAAATCCAATAATTCGGTGGATGGATTGCGAACGAGTGCTTGTCCTACCAGTATTTGTAAATCCTCGTCAGAACGCTCTGATTCGGCCACATCTATTTTATCTATAACTCCTCTCACACCCTTTATCGACTGAGTGATGTTTACTGCACGCTCTTTCTCTAATATACTCTGAGCCTTACCAGTTAATGTTACGATACCTTCAACTGTTGAAACATTAATGTTTGCTCCTTCTACACCTTTCTGGATGAGAAATTCATCATTAACTATTTCGGTAATAGAAGAGTCTTCAACGGGGAGATAGCTAATTTCTACACTATAGTCAGATGTACGAGAAATGGTCATTTCCTGACTACTATCACTCGCATTGGTGTTATTTTGATATTCGCATGACTGGAAACATAATGATCCAAACATCAGGATCATTCCCAGTCTTATATTTGTTGTAATTCGTTTCATATTTTTTCTATTTAGGTTTGTTACTTCTTTGTTAATTTGAATATTTGATATACTATTCACTCAATATTTTCTTTTTGTTTTTGTAAAGGGGTGCTAGTGCGAAGATCGATCCGCCGAGGATACATACTATTCCAGCGTAATTTTTCCATAGAGATTGAGAATTTTGAACATTACTAATCACTATTTCCTGATTTCTTGCTTCTATCGTTTCTTTCTCACTGTTAGGAACCATTAAGCCTGTACTTAATAGTACAATTCCCAATATTATTAATAGCAGCCCCATGTAAGTTGAAAGTTTCATTTTTGAAAAATAATTAATTATTTTACTTTTTAGTTATTTTTTTAATCCTTTATGTTATTATTTACGATTATACCGTACTCTTGTTACATATAATGTTAAATAAATTAACATTTTTGTATTTAATCTATGGGATTTGAAGAAGTGCTTCGAATACATGAAATAATCTCTCAAAAAATCCTTGTTTGAGGGATACCTAATGCTAAATATGACTTTGCGCTTATCTATTTGACCTATCGATGAATTTGTTGTAATATTCCATAAAATGAGAGACAGTGGATATACAAGATTTAGTAATAACCAGAGCTCAGGCATCCCGTGCAGCTATTGAGCGATTGTACATTGAGATGCGTCATCTATTCAATAGTGGCGCATATAGAAGATTAGGTGAAATTGGAGAGGTATTATCTGAGGCATTGCTTACGTTGCGTCCAGAGATATATGGATCTTTAGGAGATTTAGAAAAAGTGGAACTAGATGGTTTGGTATATGTAATTGATCGTTTGCCCAAAGGGATTGAAGAATGCAGGTTCGTCAAATTAATATCTGAAGAAGGATATAGAGATGCAGGGTTTGAAATTATCATTCCAGCTAAGCGTCGCAGGAATTGCTATCGAATAGATAGAGACCATATGTACATAGAAGTTACAAGAGGGAGGAGTGAGATATATGATATTCTTACCCATTTGACATTCATGTACCTGGAGGCGGGAAAGATAAGAATACACGCACTTGATGAAGAGGGGAAGCCTACGGTAGCCTGGCAAAAGTTGGAAGATATTGTAACCAGGAGATTGCTTATTACAGATAAAAACAGAGATCAGGCATTTACCTATTTGAGTACTATATTGGGTCGTACGTTAGCTGAAACAAGATATGCTTGTACAAGACTATCTGGCAACAGTGCTACTAACAATGGAATGTTTCACGTAGTGTATTGGCTGGGAAAAATCGCCATGGATAGAGAAGATAAGCAACTTTTTCGCGAAATATCATTCACACCTACGTTAAGAGAGCGCATAGGTCATCATATATATGGAGAGAAGTGGGCACAGAATATCAAAGGCTTTTTATTCAAGCATCAACTGCTTTCTCGCCCCATGCACATCATCAGTGCAAATCTTCATAGTGTGATGAATTGTCTATATGCACATGCAGCATTGAGAAAAGTGCTGGATGATGATCTATCTCTGGAGGAAATTGCGCTATTACTAAGTCAAGCTGAAAGTGAACATCTAAGAAAGCAAGTGAAAAACTTTGCAGAAGAGCATGGGATGTATACAATCGAAGATTATTCAGGTACTAATATTACTGTACAGATATTTGATACTTCTAAGCTCAACTGCTATGATCTATCTTCTGAAATACAGTTTGAGGATCGATATGTTAATGAGGAAAAGCCCGTACTCATTGTTATGGATTATGCCTTTGGGGAGCAAGCCTATGAAACCATGGATGAGCTTCTAAAGCCTGTGAAGTTGAAAGGCCATCAACAACAGATGCCCATAAGGTCTGTATCCATAATGGGTAAAGCAGGGGTATTAAAGGGAGGAAAAGGTGATATTATGATCCCTACAGCACATGTGTTTGAAGGTACTGCTGATAATTATCCCATAGATAATACATTGACCTTAGACGATTTCTCCTCATATGAAGGTAATGTCTATCAAGGCCCGATGATTACAGTGCTGGGTACTTCCCTTCAGAATCGTGATGTGCTGGCATATTTCAAAAATTCTTCCTGGAAAGCGATAGGATTGGAAATGGAGGGGGCGCATTATCAAAAAGCTATTCAGGCAGAATCATTGATTCGTAAAAGCGTCAACCAAAATATCAGTGTTCGTTATGCATATTATGCATCTGATAATCCACTGATCACCGGAAGCACCTTGGCTTCTGGAAGTTTGGGAGAGGCAGGAGTAAGACCTACGTATTTGATATCGAAAATAATTTTAAGTGATATTCTTACTCCTGATGTGGAAAAAGTCCATAGCTAATCTGTCTATGTTAGGTATAATAACATCAGGATTACCCATATATCCCAGTCTTTGTGCTCGCCATTGGTCAGTGTGTAAAATGAGCATATTGGGGTATTAGGATTTTACCTCTTCTTCTTTTTCCTTTTCACGAGAGAATATACTTATTAGGCAGATTAAGATCCCCAGGTAGGAGAATGACCTACGTGATAACCTGTGCTTATTATTGATACCTTTGTATTAGCGTATCCATTCTATTTCGGATATGTTCTATTTGTTGAGCATAGTTTGGATCTTTGATCAGGTTGTTGTCTTCCTGTGGATCTTTAACCAAATCGTAATATTCTTCGTGGATGGGGTCGACTTCAGGGTAGATAAAATACTTTTCTGTCAGGCTTACTACCCCTTCGGATTTCGGTATTCTGGGATGATCGAAAGGATGTTCAAATAGGAAATCAGTTCTCCAATCTTCGGGGTTATTACCCTTGTATAAAGCAGATAGGTCTTCGCCTTGCATACTTGATGGTACATGTATACCAGCCATAGAGAGAAGGGTAGGGGCAATATCGATATTCAAGGCAATCGGTTCTATGAGTTGTCCTCTTAATTCTGCAGGTAATCTAGGATCATATATAAATAGCGGTACATGTATGGATTCATCATAGGCATACCATTTACCCGCTAATCCCCTTTCTCCCAAGAAAAAGCCATTATCTCCCAACAGCACTATTACCGTATTGTCGGCCTGGCCCATCTGCTCGAGTTTTTCCAACACTGCCCCGATAAACACATCCACTCCATATATGAGTCGATAATATCCTTTGACACTGCGCTGGTACATCTCTTCATCAGCAAATCTCATGTTCCAGCGTCTTCGCGATTCATTATCTGCTTTAAAAAACTCAGGAAAGCGCTCCCAGTACTCATCTTCTCTCATAGGCGGCGGCGGAAGGGTTACATCGGCAAATAAGGTCTGGTAGGCAGAGTCGTAGAGAAACTGTCGGGGATCGGTATCCTGTACATGGGGTGCTTTAAAGCTCACAGATAGGCAAAAGGGATTTTCTGATGGTATGGTATCCAGGAAGGTAAGTGCCTGATTTTCCAGTATTTTGGTATAATGTATATAGTTCCCATTCTCATCTGTATGCTCGTATTTAGGTTGACCCGGGACACCTCTCCAAAAGTCAAACTCTTCTGCAGGTAACTCTCTGCCTACGCCAAATTTGCCTAGAAATCCCGTAAAATATCCCGCTTTTCTCATTAAGTAGGGATAGGTATTCTGCCACTGCGTAGAATCAAATGGTTTGGCAAAATTATGTATACCATGTCTTCGTGCATACTGGCCGGAAAAGATGCTAGCCCTACTAATAGCGCAGATAGGAGTGGTGACATAGGCATGCTGGAATCTGATGCCATCATAGGCTAATCGATCCATATTGGGCGTTTTGATGTGTTCATTACCCATAGCTCCCATGGCATCCCAACGCTGATCGTCAGTAAGCAGGAATATGATATTAGGTGGGGCTGGGGGAGGTGGATCGTTTGGGGTACAAGAAAAGAGAATAATGCTAATGAGTGTGCTAAAGAGTAGGAGTTGTGGTTTCATCTGAATCGTTATGTGGTAGCCGAAAATTGAATTGCCTGTAATATAAGCGTAAGTCGTATTCTTTACAATAGTCAATTTATAGATTATATGCTTTATGTAAATGTTGGGTATGAATGTACATGGAAGTTTTATAAATAAAGTGGTGTCGAAAAAGTGATCACTAATCAGGCATAATTTGTCTAAAATAGATATAATCATATGATTATTATATCATTTGTTTCGAACTAAATGGGTAAAAATATTGATAATGTTGCTCAATAATTTCATGCCTTGTTTTTAATACTAACAAATGACTTAAATAGCTATTAAAAGTCAGTAAAACGCCAATGAGCTATCTTATTTGTTGGGGAATATTATACTTCTTTGTAAGCTCGATGTATAGTCAGGAGTATTTGATAGAGGGAACAATTCGTTCGCAGGGAAGTGGAGAAGCGATTCCCTATGCTGTTGCGAAAATAAAGGGAAAACCTATTGGCGATGTATCTAATGGACTTGGAGTATTTACATTGAATATTCCTGATAGTTTATTGACAGATACCCTCATCATATCAGCCATAGGCCATACATCAACCATTCAACCCATAGAAGAAATTATTCAGGAATCGGTAGAAGAATTTTATTTATCTGAACAGCCATACATTCTACCTGAAGTATCTATTATACCTAGTCATGAGATAACAGTAGGTTATGTAGGTAAAGGTGAAGTTAATTATTGTGTGAGAGAAAAATTCACTCAGATTGCACGATTTATGCCAATGGCTAAAGGGAGAGAGGGTATTTTAAGGAAAGTAGGTTGCTTTGTTACTAAATACGGGCGAGCAGATACTCCATTTAGAGTGAGGATATATGGACCAGGCGAACACGAAGCCTCTGGACCTACCTATGATTTACTACTGGAGCATGTGATTGTAAGACCTTGGAATAAGCGAAAAAAGTGGATTGAAGTAAATTTAGAATCCTATCAAATTCCCGTAGATGAAAATGGATTTTTTGTTGCGATGGAATGGATTGATGTGGGTACTGAATTTGAATTTATAAATACGTATAGAGGAAAAAATAAAAGTGAGAAGGTGGTGAATAAAGGGTATGGACAAACGCTTGGTTTTACAAAGAAGGAGACTATTAATTACACCTGGCATTATTTGGAAGAAAATAATCCAGAAAAACGATGGGTACAATATTCATTACCTAATAATGACATACTCAATGCTGAAATCAGGGCTATAGTACTGATAGAATAGTCGATGATAAAGCGAGTAAACAAAAAAGAGAAAGTACCTGGTACTCCCTCTTCAAAACTACGTTATGCTATTCAGTAGCTCCAAATATATCGTAAAAGTACTAAGGTATAGGATAGGCAATTGTCGGATACCGACAATTCAGCATCAATAGCTATGAATTTGTACTTGAGTAATTAACGCTTAGAATACTTCTACATCGAAAGCTGCAGTACGTATTTTTCCCAGTACACGTATTTGTACCCAAATCCGATAACTTCCGGGTTCTGGAAATGCATAGGGAAATGAGACAGAATTGGTGAGTCCATTTTTATCCATCTCCTCGGTAATCTGATCTTTCATGGAAGTGATGGCTCTGGGATCATTAATCTTGAAAGATGTACTTTGACTTGCTGAATCTAGGGGCAGGCAAATCGTCACCAAATCATCGTTTATACGATTGGCCATCACTTCTTGAGCAGCCATAGAGATAGTTCCTACAGGGTGTAAATGAATGAACACAGAAGCATCTTTCTTCATGATGGCTGCATGGCCCAACATGGTCAGATAAGGCTGTAATGGAAGGGAAAACCCTTCTTTATGTTGAGCAGAAAAGGTTAACGATTGTATCTGACCTGAATAGATGAGTTTTTGGCGATCTTTATCCCAGTTAATCTGTACACCATCAGAGAGAGTCTGTGTGTATGTTTCACTTGGAACGTGGTTATACCAACTATCGTCGGGATCGTTTTGAGGAAGTCCTGCGGGTATTATGTCAGGCTCTGTGGTTGTATTTGGAAGTTCAAGTTTCTTGTAGATAGTCTCGCTAAGTCCACTACTATGAACAATATCCAAAAAGACGTGATAAGTACCTTCCAGTGGGGTAGGGGGGAGAGATACTTCATAGTGTAGTGAATCGATTTTTAACGGGTGTAGATGAGCAAAATAATCGTTTGACGCTGTATCTATGACAAACATGTGCATAAGCTTACCATGGTCAGGAACTAAATCCCCTGCTACTCTATCATAGTATCGAGCATTATCCAATGTGATAGTAAGCTTGTGAGGATCAGATGTATCTAGCTCAAATGTTACAGGTGTATTTTGGAAAATGGTTCTTTCATAATATGACGCTTCTTGCTGCCACCATTTACTTCCTATCCATAGGAGACTAGCTAGTAATAGTCCTGTTATGGATGCTACTACAATCGCTCGCTTCTTTTTGCTTCTTGAGAGTTGTTTTTGGGGATCAGTAGTAGCTTCTCCAACACTGGCATATATTATTGTTATCATCCCAAAGAAGAGAACAGCACCCAGGATCAGTAACACGATTCCCAGTTCTTGATTCATTTTGGGTTCACGGATACGTAGTGCTGGAATAGGTACAACAGTAGAACCACGACCTTGGAGACCATTGACGATGATTTTAACGCTGGCAGATCCTCCTTCCATCAACCAAATATTACCATTAAATAGTTGTTTGTCGCCTGCTATTTGCTTGAGATTTTCCGGGTCAGGAGCACCATCACTTCCATTTCGGTAGTATATACCTTGTATAGCCACGTTATTGATACCATCTGCATCTATCCTCACGGATATTTCAGCCAATCCCGGTACTACATCTGGTGGCATGATATTGACAATTAAATCGTATGGACCAGCTTTACCTTCCAGAATGATATTGGGACTACCAATGTGGGAGGTAGTAATACCATAGATGATCATGCAGATGAAAATGATCAAAAGGTGTTTACAGAATGGATTCTCAATATTCATGATTGACATTATCGCTGTACATTTTTCATCCAATTTCCCCAAAACAGCCCGATAAGTGATGATACCATTGCAAATCCAAGAGCAATGGAATATTCTTTAATCAAAGTCATCGTGCTGGACTCAATAGGGTAAAAATCAAACCGATATTTCCAATTGGGATTACTGTAATAGGGCATGGCACCCTCAGTAAAGAAGAACCAGTTTCTCGCATAGGAGCTGTTTAAAAACATTCCAAAAAACCATTGCGCGACAAGAAAAAGAGAGAAAAAAGCTAAACCAAGTAATAGCGCTTTCAACCATATATTTTTATCACTTCTTCTTTGTATAATATAGTCCATTGCAATGGCAGGGATAAAGAGTAAAAAGGGAAACTGTAGGGGTACAAAGTGTGTAATAGGATTGTGGATAGGACCTAATTTCGGGGTAGCAGGAAATAGTGGGAGTATCCAATTCATAAGTACATAAGCTCCTAAGTACCAAAGGGCAGCATAGGTAATGGGCCATTTAAGTTTGCTTGCAACTCCATTAGCAACTAAAAATATAGGAAATACCGAACATCCAATCTGATAAAATAAGGCAGAATGCATATCACTCCGCCCCATATATTCCCAAAAGAGCATATTAAGTATGCATAAAATCATACCCATCGTAAAGGGAAACATATGCCTGATCAGATTAAGTTTTCCTGCGCTTTCTGCTAGCGTACCATATGTTTCATTTACTTGATTCTGAAAACTAAGTAAGGTAATCATTGACCCTACCTGAACGGTGATGAGTCCCATAGCTAATACCGCATGTGGAGGGCTGAGGATCTTTACGTCTAATCCATATGCATTATGCCACCAATCATCAAAGGGGGCAGAAGTTAGCATGGCTAAAGCACCCCAAATTGCAAATAGGGCACCTAGTGGTGCTCGAAAACCCCAGAACCAAACCGTTTGCTCTTTGACTGAAGCATGTTTAGAGAATGTTGCATTAAAAAGCTGGTAAGCTCCTCCTATGCCTCCCAAGACTCCCCCTAGGTAGATGACTAAATGAGGAGCTGACAATAAAGAATCTCTACCAATACTCATATGCCAAGAGATATCCCAAATAAGCCCTACAAAAATACTGGTTGTAGCAATCAATGCTGCATATATATACCAGGGAATAGGGATAGATAGGGATTTTTGATCGGCAATGCTTCTACTTATGCTGGGAATGATTGTTTCCATGAGTTTCGATGTTACAATCTATTTGATATGTGTGAATGCTCAGGGCTAATTAACAAAAATTTTGAGGGTCAGAAGACTATTACGAAAGATATCGTTTGATAAAAAATGTGTAAATATTTGATTTTCAGATCTAGTAGGATCTGAAAAAGAAGTACTTAAACCTATTGTTTTGAGAAGGTTTTAGCTGCTCGTTCAATTTGTTCTGTGCTGAACGAGTCTCCTTCGTGGATAAGTACCTGAAATTTGAATGTTGTGGATTCATTCGGTTCGAGCTGAAAATTAAATACTTCTTTATCATTCGAAAATATTTTCTGTCCAAGCGGATTAGCCGCAAATAATCCATAGCCTCTGGCATGCCAGTACGTGGGATAACCAGGATTAGACGGATGATCCAGAATGGTTAATGACACGTTTTTACCATTCTTCTTACCCCCCAGTTTCATCCAGCGCGCTCTTGTACCCCAAACCTCTACGCCTTCCATACCCTCACTACTTAGGTACATCCCGGTAACTCCCGTATGATCGACCATCTTTTCTGGAGTGGGTTTAAGATCTTCGCCTACAAGTGTTGCAGGCTTATCTATTTTGTGTTCCAGTTCTTTGGATACGCGTATACCCAAAAAACCTTCTTTATTATCTGTCATGAATACAGTGTCATCGACTGCTTGTAAGTTTGATGTACGGGTAATGTAGCAGGTCTCATCTTCACATTTAAAGCCAAAAACGGTTTGTTCTACTAGTAATACATTACCTTCAGGATCAAGCCAATCCATAGCTACGACCAGGTTGGCTTCATCGTCAACCTCCTCCATTGCAATAATCTGTGAATGGCGTATTGTTCCATAGCGATCTTTACGCGATTCAGGAACAGCGTAGGAATTATTCCAAAAATCCAGGCCATTCACATTCCCGTAATTCATCCACAAACCCACATGATGAGGATGATCCACTCTTTCTCCAGGTTGGGGATCAATAGGAAAACCACGAGTAAGTGGAATACCATTCAGTGTGTTCAGAGGATATAAGAAGGGTTTTTCGAGGGTATCAGAATAATGGTAAGTGGTAATTAAGCGGTCATTCGCCCTCACCTCGATTTGTTGTTCTTGTTCAAGGTGATGAAGGGTTACTTTATGACGTGTAAGTATCAAATGCGCTGTTGTATGTTGATCACTACTTTTATAAGTTATGAAAGAAAGACTCAATAAACAAGCGGTTAATAGAATATTAATATAAAATTTCATTTTAGGAAATATTATTGACAATCATTAATCTATTTAGTTTCAAATTAGGCATAAGAATAGCGATTTGAAAATAGTTGTAGGGGTATTCCTAATATTGTCTACCCACTTACTTATATTAGAAAATGAAGAAAGGGAAATTACCAGTTTCTGTTCATTGCAGATTTATTATGCAGTTAGAATTACAGAAGCTTCTATTATATGTGACTATTACAACTTTAATTTTATCTTATGCTACCCTTTAAGAAAATCTACCTACTACATCTCATTACATGCTTATTCATCGTAAGTACATTGTATTCTTGTCAACAGGTTGAACAGGCTTCATCCCCAGTACCCAATATTCTTTTTATTGCGGTGGATGATCTTCGGCCAGAGCTTAACTGTTTTGGGAAAACGCATATTCATTCCCCCAATATAGACCGTTTAGCTTCACTGGGGACGATTTTTCAACGCACGTATTGCCAGGTTCCCGTTTGTGGTGCCTCCAGAGCTAGTTTATTGTCTGGAGTCCGACCTACAGCCCAACGCTTTGTCAATTACTACACGCGACTGGAAGAGGATTTTCCTGGCATTCCTAGTATTCCAGAATATTTTAAAAACAATGGATATACCACATTGTCCAGGGGTAAAATATTTCATCATAGTAATGATCAGTTAGATGCGTGGAGTGAGGCGCCTTTCTCTCCTAAGAACAGACATCCAGACTATGGATGGTTTGATTATGTAGATTCTACCTCACTGGCTATAGTGCGAAGTCATCCTGATTTTGCAACTGGAGGTAATGCAAGAGGTCCTGCTTTTGAAGCACCGGAAGTTGTGGATACTGCATACAAAGACGGAAAGCTGGCCATGCAAGCGGTGGAGGACTTGAAGCGTTTTTCACAAAGTGGGGAACCATTTTTTTTAGCCGTAGGATTTTGGAAGCCTCATTTGCCGTTTAATGCCCCGAAAAAATACTGGGATTTGTATGATAGGGATGCTATTCCTATGTCGCCTAATCCATTTAGACCAGAAAATGCTCCCGATGCAGCTATTCACAATTCTGGAGAATTAAGGAATTATGCACTTATACCATCTAGTCAACCCGTTTCACGAGATACGGCACGCATACTTACTCATGGATATTATGCCTGTGTAAGCTATACAGACGCTCAAATTGGTAAACTGTTGGATGCATTGGATGAATTGGGACTAAGTGATAATACCATCGTCGTCTTATGGGGAGATCACGGATGGAATCTGGAGGATCATACGATGTGGTGTAAGCATGCGAATTTTGAGACTTCTATGCGTGCTCCTTTGATTATTAAGGCACCAGGATATGGAGGTAATCAGGAGACGCATGCGTTGACTGAATTTGTAGATATATATCCAACACTATGTGAATTAACGGGATTACCCATGCCCGAACATTTGGATGGTGAAAGTTTGATTCCCTTGCTTGAAGATCCTAATCAGCCCTTTAAAAGTGAAATATATAGCAGGTTTCACAGAGGAGAAAGCATTAAAACAGATCAATACGTGTATACTGAATGGTTACATCCTGACAACGGGGATATCTATGCAAGTATGCTTTATAATCATGAAAACGATCCATTGGAGAATGAGAATGTGGCTGATAAGGAGGAATATGAACCCATAGTTTCAGAACTCAGTGAAAAGTTAAAAGAAAGAAGGGAACAAGATGCGCTTAAAAAGGCACTTCCCTAATACGATTTATACAACATTACCTGTCAATTCTTAGAATGTAGATTTTGATTAGCGATTGGTTGATGGCAGCATGTTTCTGATTCCCGTAATTCTCCATGCATCCTGATCATATACAACGATAAAGGTGCTCCACATCTTTCTTTGGGAGCCATCGGGATTTTCGATGACATATCTTGTATCAACAATCGCACTTTCAGTGTTTATATATCTCATTTTATCGACAGTGATGGTTCTGGTTCCTGGATTTTGGGTAGAACTGCGAAGCATTCCGTCGACGGCTGTTCTCAGCCCCAGTCTCCACTCCCCTGAAGATACCAACTGATCTATATCAGGTGTAAGGATGTTTTTGAGTAGGGTAGTATCTCTTGTTTCTCTGGCCGTTACATATGAATCGATTAATCTATAGATTTCTGTTGAGTCCTTTTGACCAAATGCATGAAGCGAATATAAAAGCAGACATAAATACAAGGCCAACGGTCTGGAAATTGAGATAATTGAGGGTTTGTGCATTGTATTATTGTGGAATTAATGTATTGTTAAATTGAGATATTGATTTCCGTGGTCTGTCGTCCATCGTCCAGCAATCGTCTGTCGTCCATTGTCCATCGTCTAGCCATCGTCTGTCGTCTAGCCATCGTCTGTCGTCTAGCCATCGTCTGTCGTCCATTGTCTACTTCAATACCTACTATTCATATGGCTGAGCCTAATGGTTCCGTCATCTGTACGGATATACATTCTGGCATCTCCACCTGGAATGGCGAGGATAGATTCGTGATCTTCATCGCGAATGAATTCAAATTGACGGTCTGCCCGAATTCGGCCATCACTGTGTCTGACTTTGATTTTACCACCTCCTTCAAGGATTTGAAAATCAATACTTCCATCTTCCGTATACATCTCATATTCTCCCCGATCGTGAATACGACTCATTACTCTCACGTCTCCATCATCTACTTTTACATCTATTACATAGAAGTCGCCTTTTTCAATAATAAATTCACCATCTTCACCTCTAGCGTGTAATTCCCCTCTCCCTTGATCCAGAAATACCGTTCCATCATCCATATAAAAGGTAAACTCATCACCCATACAGTTTTCAAATTGCGCATCACCATCTTCTGCATTGAGATATATTTTACCTCCAATATTTTGTACCAGATAATCGTCATCGTCTCCGTGGAGTGCTAAATGGATGTCAATAGGAACCTCCAGGGTAATTACATAATTTTTTTCATTATAAAAACCTACTACAGCATTTGATTCTCTGCGTTCTACAATGCGTAACCTATCCCCCCGTTGTTCGACTTCAATTTCGAACGAAGGATTACCCTTCCGTATAAAATTTTTCACCACTGCCTCACGATGTACTACTAGATGTACATCTTCTCTATCACTTCCAATGATGGTGATTTCCGCATCATTTGTACGAAGTTCAAGAATTCCATTGGAAGGTATATCATATACTTGATCCAGGTCATAGGTTTGTTCCTGGGCTTGTACGAGAATTTTACATGTAATTGTGAAAAATAAGGCTAAAAAATAGTAAGTGTATTTCATAGGAATCATTTTATATAATGATGTTCAAATTGCTTACAAAGTTGTAACATAACAGCAACTGTTTTGTAAAGTAGTTAAATGGGTGTACTTAAGTTAGCCATTTTCCGAACCACTACTTGCGGAAAAACAGTATCTACATTTACCACCATTACAATTTCGTTGCGTTTTATTGATCCAGCGTCCGTACGCGCAAATACCCTATCGCCATTTCTATCAAGAATATAACCCGATGGACAAATATTGGTATCAGCTCTGAATTTGTGCCGGATCATTTTTCTCATTTTTTCCAATTCCTGTTGGCGTGAATTATTCATGTAATTCCATATTAATGCAACTTAACTACCCATCATATATATTCTGGTATTATAATTTATTAACTTTGTATTAAGTGATTGTGGTACTATGTATTCATACAGATTCTACTGCTAATTCACTTTAAATATAATTCCTTGAAAAATGATATTTTAACAGTTTGTCAATGATAGGGATAGAATTATAAAAAATGCCTTCTGGTGAACGAAAGATGTTATTATTTAGGTAAGAATTATTGATAATTTTTGAATACTCGATATTTAATAAAGTGATATACCTAAAAAGGATAATTATAATTTTGATATTCATTTGATTTGATATCAAATAATATCAGTTTTATCAAAAAGTTCATATATTAAGGAATTATTTAATGATAAAACTGCCAAGAATATAATGGGACCAATAAATAAGGATGAAACTGCTAAGCGGATTGTAGAAGGGTTAGATGAAATTAAACAGCTTTACGACAATCAAAAAAATACCGATTTAAATAGAAATGAGATCATCACAGTCGTTACCAAGAAGAATAACAAAATCAACCCCAATGATATTTATAGATCCTACCAACTGGTCAATGGGTCTGCTACGACTTCCATTTCGTTAAAAAAGCTCACAAAATTACTAAAAACGGTAAATAGTTTGAGGCAATTTTCCCCAGATCAACTAGTAGATTTTATGTATAGCTGTTTGAATGATTCTTCTAATTCTATACATATTTCTACCAGAAGAACTCAATTGGAATCATTTATAGGTAAGTATTGTAGTTATATACCAAATTTGCAAGGTAAGGATGCCATCATTGATGGAGAATTGATCTTAAGCTTACGAGAGAGAGGCAAAAATCAATTAAATGCGGTATTTCGTAGTTTGGATAAGAGTTTTGAGGGGGTATGCGTATTGAAAAGTAGCTGTTTGTTTATTGCACTGAAAAATCAGGAAGAGGAAATATATTTAGTCACTAAAGTTGGTCTAAGAAATGAACAATCCTACCTTATCGCAACATCATGCAGTGTAAATGATAATTCAGAACCTGTAGCTTTCATTAGAATACTGATTCCGGAGCATCATTTTGGAGTTAAACAAGACCCAATTAAGGAGTATTTATTAAGAGAAAATACACTAATCATTGCTCCAAATTGGGATGAGTTCAAGACAGCTAATGAAGAAAATCGAATAAATGAGAAATTAAAAATTCTGGATGGACTCACGTATATTTCCTATAACATGTTTTCATTTCAAAATAGTCCATTTGAAGTATATGAAAATGTATGGGAATTTAAGATAAAGAAGGGAATGCTAAGGGTAAGACGTAAAGGAGCATATGACAAAGTATTTACTGGATCAGTAGATTATGGAAAAAGTCATTTATTCATTTATCTGTATAATGAAAAAATGAACCATGAAAAAAGACTATATATCATGGATATACCTTCTGATTTTGATCAAGGTGATGTACCTGAGATATTAGAGATTATAGGATTAGGGTTGAATTTGAGATCAAAAGAGGTAGCTGGTAAGGAATTCTTAATACGAAGCGATCGGGATTATAAAGAAGTAGACGGAAGAGTATTATCACTCAACGTGTTAGATGAGATTAACTCCAAAATTGTGCCTTTTTTACAAAATAGAGAGAATGCTACTTTTCTTATAGATTCCTACCAGATTGAGCTACCCGCTAGTATTGATGGGTATTATCAGGTCTATTATCTACATAGTGAAACTGGTAGGCTTACAAGAAATAGAGCACAATTCTTTTCTACCAATACCCTTAAGGGAAGAGTATCATGGTTAATTTATGAGACTAGAGATTTAACCTACGATACTATAAGAATGCATTATTCTGAAAATAAGTTATTTATCAAATTTAAGGATAATAGTCAGGATATGTATTTTGCTTTTCATATGCAATATTTACCATTGGATTTTGGTCAAAAGACTCAAATGCTATTTGGTACCACATCCTGCATAAGTCACAAATTGCAATATCCCAAAGCTACTCCCATTATATTTCATCGGATAGATGAGCAAAAATATCAAAAAAGAACATTGGGATTAATTAATATATCAGAGTATAATGAGGATGAGCAATTATTGAAAACTTATCTAGATTTCATTACCGCAAATCCGCTAAATATATATCCATATAGAAGCCTTACACATCTTAAGGAGGATATTAATCATATAAAAAAACAGTATTTGAATAGATTCAGCTCGATTATCAATGATTACATGAGCGAGAATTTAAAGCAAACACACAATGGATTTCTAAATGGAATGGTAAATATTTTATCTTCTTTTGTCTTAAATGAAAAAATCAAATTTGATCAAGAATACATCGGGTTATTTAGGCTATATTATAATGATCTATTAAGGAATTCGATTAATCATCCTACTACTTTCTATACAACATCCTATCCTAAGAATCAATATTTTTGGCATAAAGGAAATTCCACAGAAGATTTGATCGAAGAATTTGTAGCTAACGGAGGTAAAATGAATCGGCTATTTTTTGTTGATTCTGAATCAGGAGTACCGTCTTTATCAGAGCTGGAGATTATTGAAAGGCATTACCTAAACTATGGTAAAGACCCAAATTATGGGGCAGTTTATGTAGCATCTCCTAATAATTTTGAAGACCCCTTCATCTTTTCTACCGTAGATAATGGTTATATATCTTGGAAAGTAACTTGTAAGATTAATAAAATCATTGAACAACTGGAAGTGACCACTGATATGAATACACATGAACAATTCCGGAATAATTTCTTTCATTTTATTGCACATCCTAAAACTCAACAAGTAGATGCTCATTTGCTAGAAGAGTGGAATACTATGTCTAAGTAACCTTACTCTATAAAATAAAATACAATTTCGGTTTATACAGATATTTTACTCATCCCTCAAGATTGCAGCAGGATTGATGATAGCAGTTTTCCAGGTCTGAACACCTACAGAAATCAGTACTAAAAGTATAGCAATGACTGCTGGGAAAAGATAAAATCCGGGAGAAATGTGTGTAGTGTATGCAAACTGGTCTAGCCAGGTATGACAACCCCATACAACTATGGGTAAGGTGATTACAAACGCAATTAAGACCATTTGTATATAGGGTAATAGTAATGTAGCAGATAGTTGTCGTAATTTTGCTCCCAGGATTTTTCTAATACCTATCTCCTTCATTTTAACTTGCATAACCTGTTTGGATAAACCGAATAACCCCACACAGGACAATGCTACAGCTATAAAACAGAATATTTCGATGATTCTAATAGCGTATTCTTCTGTAGCGTAGGTTAACTTATAGTCCTCATTTAGGGAAGATACTTCATAGGGAAAGTCTGGTTGAAAGGTATCTAGTGTTTGGGTGATTATCTCAATAGCTTTTTCATGATATTCCGGAGAAATTTTCAACAGTAAATAATCGATCATATTGGGTTCAAATTGCATTATAAGTGGCTGGATTTCATCATGTAAGGAATTGAAATGGAAATCTTTGACTACCCCAATCACATTTCCTTCTCCAAAGCCTAAGGGATCTATTCTCATTCCTATTGGATTATTAAGTTGCAATTTGTTGGCTAGGGTCTCATTAATTATATAGTTAGTTGTATCAGATATATACTGCTTCATAAAACTTCTTCCTTCTACTAATTCTAAATCTAAGGTTTCAATAAAATTCAAATCCACTCCAAACTGCGATATATTGAATGTCTCATTAGTTTGCTTCCCAGGCCAGTTTTTTAAAGTCGTGCTTCCCACCCAATTAAAAGGCATACTGTAAAAAAAGGTTCCTGATACAGATTGAAATTCGGGAAATGAAAGAAGCTGTTCTTTAATTTGAGGATATTGTTCTTTGAGGTTTCCTTTTAAATGTACGTAGAGGACTTGTTCCTTATTTATACCTAAATCCTTGTTTTTTAGATAACTAAGTTGTGAAAATAAGATCAGGCTTGTACCTATTAACAGTAGAGAAATTGCAAACTGTCCAGTTATTAATATCTTTTGTATTCCAAATGAGGATGATGAGGTCTTTCGTCCTAAACGAAAAGCATCCTTTGGATTAAATCGAGATATAATTAGTGCAGGATATGCTCCTGATAGTAATACAGTGATAAGATAAATGGATACAAACAGGAGTATATATTGTAAATTAAATGTTGGCCAACTCAAAGTAATATTTAAAAACGTACTTAGGATTGGAAAACTTAATTGTGTGAGGGTTAGGGCAATGAGAAAGCCTACAGCAGACATAAGTGATGTTTCAATGAGAAATTGAACAATAAGTTCATATTGAAAAGCACCGGAAACTTTTCTAAGACCTATTTCTTTGGATCTTCTATGTGCTTCAGATATTGAAAAATTAATAAAATTGATAGAACCAATTACAAGGATTACCATTGCGATGATCAATAGAAGTACGACTGTTTGAAAATTCCCTCGAGGACCAAAATCAGTATTAAAATCAAAGGAAGAATGAAGATATATTTGTTCCAATGGCTGTAGGTAAAAGCGTACGTCTTCCCATTTAAGTTTTTCAAATGCAAAATTTTCCAAAGTTTTATCCAGGGAACTCCGATCCTGTTTTTCATTCATTAATAAATAGGTGTAACAATAATTTCCATTCCAGTTTGTAAGATCAAAGCCCAATGAGTTTATGGGAAGTATATAGTCAAATGTCAAATGTGAATTGTCTGGAATATCCTGGATAATCCCGGCTACTTGATACGTCTGATCATTGTTGATGGTAATTTGGTTTCCGAGCGCGTTGCCTTCAGATAAGAAGAGATTGGCTACAGAGGATGTCAGAATGATATTTCGCGCATCTAACAATGCATTTGGGAGGCTTCCTTCAATAATCTCAAGATCAAACATCTTTGAAAAAGAAGCATCTGTACAGATTCCTTTCAATTTATCCGTCTTGAATTGACTGGATTCCAGTAAATTGTGATTCCTTATAACTAAAGTTGTAGCTTCTTGTATCTGAGGATATTCTTGTTGAAGGGCTTTAGACAATGGCGCAGGTGAACGAGCAATGTCATACCATTCCCCCGCTTGTAACTGGTGCTGAACTACACGGTAAATATTATCCTTCTTCGTATGATAGTTATCAAAACTTAATTGTTGTTGTACATATAATGAGATAATCATACATGAAGCCATACCTATGCCTAATCCCAGGATGCTAATGATACTCGTCATCCGGTCTCTTACCATTACCCTCCATGCCATTTTAATGTAGTGTATATTCATTGTGGGTATTGTGATATTGTAGAATTGTTAAATTGAGATATTGTAGAATTGTTAAATT